>JABFST010000262.1 GCA_013140465.1 Methylococcaceae bacterium | reverse complement strand
TTTTTGGGCTGGGAAGATAGAAAGGCCATAATGATGTGGTTATAGAATATAAAAGGTATTGAAGGGATGTTGGCCAAGATGCAACAAATACACGCTTAAGAAAACCAGTTTTTTAACTTAGCCCAATACCAATCCAAAGCTTTTCGTTGTGGCTGGCTTAAGCAACAGAATAAATATCGGCGGCAGATTTTTAGATCCCAAAGCTTGTATTTAAGTGCAAGCCCATAATGATAGCGGCCTAGTTGATAATCTTGGTTATACCACGAATACCAATCACCTATTTGGCTATGCAGCTCAAACAGCCGCGCGTTAAGCTCGCGCGTACTGACCAAACGATAGGCTTCGGGATGTTCGGTAAACAACGTGTTTAGTGCCTTAAGAAACAGCACCGTCATCTTAAACTTATTTTTGCTGAAATTACTGCCATGAAAACGGTATAGCGCAAGCGGAAAATCTAAGTATGTTATCGGGTATTTCAGCGTAACCCGCAGCCACAGCTCATAATCATCTGTACCCGCCAGTTGTTCATTAAACCCGCCCACGTCATCAATAACGGCTTTGCGTATCAGCACCGTCAATACTGAAATAAAATTACGCTGCAATAACGCGGCAAAGCAATGTCCTGCTATCCCCGTGACCCAAGGGAAGTCAACCTTATTGCCGTCGTCGTCAATATAATCCTGATTGGAATAAACAAAAGCCGCCGCCTCGTCTTGCTCTAAGGCCGCCACTTGCAGTGCCAACTTAGTCGGCAGCCAAAGGTCGTCTTGATCCAAAAACGCAATATATTTGCCTTGTGCATGTTCAAGCCCGGTATTGCGTGCAGCGGCAACACCGCCATTGGCACGCTCAAGATAGATAATCCTAGGGTCGGTCAAATAGGGCCTGACTATATCGGCAGTGTTGTCGGTAGAACCATCATTGATAATCAGCAGCTCAAAGTTTTGGTAAGTTTGGGACAAAGCACTGTCTATAGAGGCCGATAGATGTTCCGCACCATTGTAAACAGGCGTGAGTATGCTCACTAAGGGGTCAGACATGTTGATGCTTCCAATTTTTTATGACGTTCCCAATGACAAAGCATATTGCGTGAAATTGAGTTAATGACTTTTATCTGCGGCATTGCTGTGAAATGACCTTTCACAAAGTTTATGTTGGGTTGAAAATAGGCTAGCGCTTAAAACGCCAACCTATATAACGGTCTAAGTAATATTTTAAAAATAATAACGGACGAGTAAAAGGTGGAGAACTTCTAATGACAGTCGGATCTATCGCATCTGTTGCAAGCCCGTTTAGTTGCTTCGCCGTTTGTTCAAGATAAGCATGTCCCCAACGCCTATCTGGCTCTAAATGATTGCCTTCCGCCCATTCATTCCAGGCATTGATAAACACTATTTTCTCATCACCGACAAATTTTTTGTCCGTTTCAGCAATTACTTGATTAAGCCAATAACCATATTTTTCTGGTGTTGAGTTGATGTAAGTTAAGCCACCTTTTTCGCGTCTTGCACTATTATCCCAGTTGGGTGTAACACAACGAAACCGTTTAAACTCTGGTTCAGAACGTTTCAACATGGCTTTTACGATTTCGTTATAATCATAAAGATACCTGTCAGTTAATGCTTTAGGAAATAGCTTAAGTTTAGCCAAGAATTTATAGATTCCAGTATTAAAAGGAATTATCCCCGGATATCGCCCATTAGGCGCAAACTCCACGGAGGCATCAAAGCCTATGAATTCTGGACTCGTTTCATCACCCGCTGGAGGCTCTACACGCGCTAGGTAAATTTCACCAATGCCTTCATCTAAAGCGGCTTGCCTCCAAATTGCAGCGGTGCGTTTAGGATCGGGCAACAGGCCAGTACGATAAACCAAAAATAAAGGCTTGCCATCAATTCGGATATAGCGTTCATCCTTAAACGCGGGAAACAGGCTTTTAATATGCGCCAAGTCATCTTCTGGGCTGTAATTTTGTTGTAGCAGAATATGGTGTTCGCCGCCATCCCAAGTACGCGTCCAATTTTCATTAGCCCAACAAAGGCAAAAAGGCAAATCAGGTTTACCAGATGCCAAAACATCATTAAAAGGCCGCTCAAGGATTCTGCGTCCATTAAACCAATAGTGGTAATAACAAAAGCCGTGTATGCCATAGTCTTTTGCAAGCTCCGCCTGATTATCGCGGGCTTCCGGCAGACGCAAGTCATAAAAACCTAGGTCAGTGGGCAAATGCGGCTGATAGTGTCCAGGAAAACGGGGCTTAGCTTTAGTGACATTAGTCCATTCGGTAAAACCCTTGCCCCACCATTCGTCATTTTCAGGAGTAGGATGAAATTGGGGTAGATAAAAGGCTATGGCACGAATTTTTGTCATTATTTTGCTCTAGGAGATTTGTTTGCTAATTTATAATTGGCGTAAATAGTGCCAACCAAACTTGATTGTATCTATCAAAACCAAAAATACCTGGCATTATCGGCAACTGGTTGTGTTACCCTTGGATAAGAGCCATTCGTCATCGCACACGTTCTTGGGAAAAAAGTGCTTTTAAAAAATTTAAATGGGGTATTATAGTTGATGGGGTTACATAACTATATATTTCACTATCAGCACTCGAATTTTCAAATAAAGTTCGTATTATTTCTTTACCTACAAGAGGGCGATAGTGTGAAGATTCATAATAATTACAATCGTTATTAGTTATTTTATTGTAATACATGAAGTTATAAAAATCACTGACACCAACAAGCTGGTTAATGAAATAGGCTAAATCACTATATTCAATTTCATCGAGCATTAAATGATTGATCGGGGTTAGCATTAAAGTTAATTTAATGTTTTTATCCGTTAGCAACTTTTTATAACGTTTAATTGCATCAACATTATTATTTATAGTTGTTAATTTAGTTTCAGACACCCTATGATTTTCTGGTTTGAAGGAACTTTCATTATTCCGGTAAATAATACAGTTTTCAACAATCTTTTGGTCTCTAAAAGGTCTGCTCCAATAGCCCTTATCCATATCATACTTAAGCCTGTCTAAAGTAAGCTTATTATTATTGATTTTTGTATTCAATCCTTCAAGGTTAAAAAGAGTAAGATAGTCTATAAGAAAACTATAGTTATTACGTCCTGAAATATCGGGATGAATTTCATCTAAAAGTGCGTAGCCCGGCCTATCTGATCCATAAGATGACGGCCAGTCAATTTGCACAATAATATGCGACAACTGGGGCATATTTTTAACTAACCAACCAATGTGCATTTCCACATCCCACTGATTAGCTTGAGATATAGATAAATTGTAAGCGTTAACACCTTTTACATACTCATTTATATCATCCACATTTACAACACCTATTCTTGAACTTCCTAGCAAAATAGTATTGTAATCAGGATGTTTTTTTAACCATTCAATTTTTAGGTATCTTTCTTGTGGCTGACCATATTCAGGGAATAACTTAGAGCCAAACACACTATAAGGATCTACACCATAATTAACTGAAAAACCAGCTAAAACCACTAAAAATGCAACACCCATTACAGTCTTTACAAACCGACATGGTAACATAATCAAAATTGGAAGTATAAAAATTCAGATACACGTCGCATAGATAGCAACGATACACCTAAAACACCACCAACCAGTAATGCAAATGCCCTACTTTCTTTAAATAAAAAATATCGGGCAGGATGAATTATTTTTTCTAAGGCAGGATTGTAAGCCGCCATTATTTGCTGAGTATTTGGTGCTACCCAAACACAAATCCAAAGGGCAACAATCCAGTACCATGCATTATCCAAGTTCTCATAAGCAGAAAGCACCCCATACTGCGTCCCGAAATCCTCCAACAATGCCGTAACACGCCAATGAGGTAGCCCATACCAGCTACTTGGCAAAATAACACCATTTAAACCGAACATTCCTTCTAGCATTGAAAAAGCGGCATCAAAACTATTGGCACGGAAAAAAACCCAGCCTATTACAACCACAAAAAATGTTAAGGCTATGCCTGTAAAACGCCCAACTATCGTGAATTGCTCTATGTTATGTCCTAATGCTTTACGCATCTGATGCCACGCATGATTAATCACCAGAAATACACCGTGAAGCAACCCCCAAACAACAAAAGTCCAACCTGCCCCATGCCAAAGCCCGCCCAATACCATTGTCACTATTAAGTTGAGGTAGCGTAGGGCCACGCCTTTACGGTTGCCCCCCAGTGAAAAGTAGAGGTAGTCTCGTAAAAACCGTGATAGTGTCATGTGCCAACGCCGCCAAAAGTCGATAATATTAACCGCCTTATAGGGCGAGTTAAAATTTAGCGGCAACCTTACGCCGAATAAGCGAGACAAACCGATAGCCATGTCCGAATATCCAGAAAAATCGAAATAAAGCTGGAATGTGTAGGCTAATGCACCTCCCCACGCTTCTAAAAAAGTGAGTGTGCCGCCATTGGCTGCTATTGTAAAAACTGGATTGGCGTAAGGGGCGATACTATCGGCTAACCATACCTTTTTAAACAAACCCATTGTAAAAATAGTGGTGCCGACGGAGATATTTCTCCAATCTACTTGATACGAAGCCTGTAGTGTAAATTGCGGTATCATTTCCTTATGATGTAACACGGGCCCAGCAAGCAAATGAGGAAAATATGTGACAAATAACCCATAATAGATAAAATTTGATTCTTTCACTTCACCGCGATAGGCATCCACCAAAAATGCAATTTGGGTAAATGTAAAAAAGGATATACCTAAAGGCAGCATGACGGTAGTGAACTGCCAATCCAATTGTAATGACGTGTTTATATTTTCAACAAAGAAATTAGCGTACTTATAATAGGCGAGCAATCCAATATTAGATACTATTCCTATAAAAAGCATCCAATACTTACATTGTGAATGCCTAGGAAGTGCTTCCCTAGAAAGGGATAGGCCAATGGAGTAATTAAATACGATAGAACCCAACAATAAGCCAACATAGATGGGATTCCACCAACCGTAGAAAAACAGCGACATCATAAATAACCATAATGCAGCTACCAATTGGCTATATCTCCCAATTTGAAAAAACCCTAAAAGTGTAACAGGCAAAAAAACAAGAAGAAATAGATAGGAGTTGAAAAGCATACAAAGTATTTTAACTGTTTAATTACTGGTTTTGACAGGGTTGATATAAAAATAAAATTTTTTGTATCAATTATGGTATTTGTTGTTTATTTTGTATGAATGAAAAAATAGAATAGTATAGATAACGGTAATAATATATACTCGCACCGACTTATTGTGTACAAAACAGTTGAATGTATACATGTAACTGCATTACTTTTTTTCAATTTATTCCCATCAAAATTCGACGTACACTATTTCGATTCAGAGATACTTGCGGGTAATAAACATATAACACACTTATACATCTTATTATTTCATAGAAACTGTCATTTTTCTACAGCCCTAACAATACCAAAAAATCGATTAATATTTACACTCAACCTATTTTTTTAATAGGCTTAGAAAACCGGATAAACGCCATTGCAAATAATCCTTAATACGATGGTAACGGTTCTCAGATATACCAATGAATGCTAATAAAGAAAAATATAAATCAAGAAACTCTCTAGTAGCCGTAAATGAAGCAAATAAGGCACTAGAAGCATCGGGGTGGTTCATGGTATACATGAAACGGGCATTACTTGAAAGGCGTTCAACTGTAAGGGATCGTGATAACTGACTAATGCCGTGCATCCCCAATATTTTACTATTAATCAAAAAAAAGGTTTGTTCTGCCCTTACATTTCTGTTCGATAAAACCGTCCTCATCATAGAGGTACTTAGAATACGATAATTGGCCGATGGATAATCCGAGTAGGCAAAATGAAAATGGTTTGCTGCACGCAACCAGAAATCCCAGTCCTCATAAAGAAGGTTTTCATCGTATAATCCCACCTTATCATAGACGCTACGGCGAATTAATGTTGTCATCGCGGGTATAAAGTTAGCAAAGATTAGCCGCTCCAAAATATCGCCTTCGGGTATAGGTTTAAAGCCTTCGGGCATACATTCACATTTGCAATGCGCGGCTATAAACATATCGGCAAGTTGCTGACCGTTTTCGTCCACTTGGTATGCATCACTATATAAAATCCCAACCGTTTCCGGCATAGTTTCCATGATGGCAACCTGACGAGTTATTTTGTCTGGCAGCCAAGCATCATCCGTCGCTATAAGGGATATATATTTCCCTTGGGCATGTCCCAGAGCATCATTAAGTGTGCGGCACACTCCCTGATTTTCTGAATGTGCGATAAATCTGCATTCAACCTGATGCTGCTTTATCCAGTTATTAATGACCGCCACAGAATCGTCTTTAGAGCAATCATCTACTATGATAATCTCTATATTGGGATAACTCTGGTTGCGGATGCCATCAAGACATTCGACCACAAAACGTGCATGGTTGTAGCAAACGGCTAATACTGAAACCAGCGGATATTCTGTCATTTTTGACAAACCTCAATAACTGTTTTTATGGTTTGTTCTTGCTGCCCATTACTTAAATGCGGGCCGATTGGTAGGCTAAGCACACTATTGGCAATAGATTCTGCCAAAGGAAAGTGACCCACTGGGTATCCAAGCCCTGCATAAGCTTGTTGTAAATGGGGTGGAATAGGGTAATGGATCAGCGTTTGCACGCCACGGCTTTGCAACTCGCGCTGTAATTCATCCCGCCGAGGGTGCTGTACGACGTAAAGATGCCAAACCGGAGCCATAGCAGCAGGAATGGTAGGCAAAATAAGGCCACAACCTGCTAATGCTTCGGAATATGTGGCAGCTATACCGCTGCGCCGTGCATTCCAGGCATCCAAATGGCGCAACTTGACCCGCAATAACGCGGCCTGTAGTTCATCCAAGCGGCTATTGTAACCTTGCGCCTCATTAACGTATTTTACGCGTGAGCCGTAATTGCGCAGCACACGGATACGTTCGGCAAGTTCAGGGTTGTTGGTGGTGATGGCGCCACCATCGCCCAAAGCCCCTAAGTTTTTGCCCGGATAAAAACTCCAAGCGACAATATCGCCATGCGCACCCAAGCGCTTACCTTGATAACGCGCACCGTGCGCTTGTGCGCCGTCTTCTAAAACCCACAAAACATGCTGTTTGGCAATATCCAATATGGGTTGCAAATCCGCAGGTTGTCCGTAAAGATGTACGGGTAATATGACTTTTGTTTTTGGCGTAATCGCCGCCGCTATCAACTCGGGGTCGATGTTGTATGTGGCAGGATTGGGCTCAACTGGCACAGGTATTGCACCGCATTGGCTAACCGCCAACCACGTTGCTATGTAGGTATTGGAAGGGACTATCACCTCGTCGCCAGCACCTACACCTAAGGCCAATAACGCCAAATGCAAAGCATCCAATCCATTGGCGACGCCAACACAGTGATTTGCCTCGCAATAGGCCGCGAATTCTGCCTCGAATGCGTCACCTTCAGAACCTAGTATGTACCAGCCGGAATTTAGCACACGGTCAAAACCTTGCTCAAGTTCTACACTTAGCTCCTGGTGTGGCGCTTTAAGATCGAGGAATGGAATGGTTTGTGGTTGTTCTGGGTGTTGTTTTATAAAATCATCGGCTGTTAAGGCAATATCAGGATATTTATTTATCAAATCCTCATTTCGCGTAACGAGTTTAGCGTTTATGGCTTTTGCTGATGCAATTACTAGCGATCCTTCTATATCATCATAATCAATGTCTATATAAGAAGGTGTTTTAGCGAGTTTTATAAAAGTCAACAGTTCTTTAATAAAATCGGCTGTCAACTTGTGGCGTTCGGTGGTATTAGACTCAGGATAGCTTTCTTTAAAAGCCCTGTCTTTTATAAATGCTATATTATCCAAACTGGCACTGGATATATAAGCCTGATATAAATCTGATTCTGTTACTAAATCAAATACACGTTTCGAGACAGGAAAGCAAGCCAATCGCTGGTTATCATAACAGTCAAGAATAATGTTGATATCAAGAAGAATGTTTTGCACTTAAATACTCTCCATATTCGTCTTGTAAAATTTTATCATCGTCCTGCTGCGGATTAGTTGAAGTCGTCATGATGAGCTCACGCCAATGGGCGTTGATATATTCATCCGAAAACAGACGCGTTTCTTTAGTTTGTGTTTTTTTAGGCTGGCCTAGCATTTCTAAATCATCCAGCAATGCAATAACTCTCACATGTTTCGAGTTAAGTTCATTATATTGATTGGGTATCTTAACGATACCATTCTGAACATCTGTTTCAAATTCAATGGCGTCCATAAATAACCCCCTTAATTTACACTTAAATTTACCAACCTTAATTAGATAAATCTTTGTTTGCCTGTATTGCTGCAACAAACTGATCGTAGTCACGGATGTAATCATCAGCACGGTATATATCGGACGCCAAAACCAAAAGTATGGCATCTGATGTGTATTTGTAATGCACCCGCCACGCCATAGGGGGAATATGCAGCCCTAAGTCGGGTGAATCAAGTTTTATTTCGTCGCGTGAATGACCGTCATCCAAGGCGACTGACACCGAACCTTTTATACAGACCAGAAATTCATGCAAGGTTTTATGGGCATGTTCACCGCGCACTTCTTGGCTAGGCACATCAAAAACCAGAAAATAACGTTTTGGTGTGAATGGCAGGTGTTGCTCGATTTCACCAAACGAAAGCTTGCCTCGGAGGTCTTCAATCAGCGGGAGACGCGTCAATTTGGCAGTTTTTACACTGACTTCAGGCAACGCAGTTTCTTTGCTGTGGGAATTACTTGGTTGTTGGGGAGTATCGACATAACCAGAAATCCTCGCCGGATTGCCCACTACTATCGCGTTAGGCGGCACATCGCGGGTAACTACGGCTCCAGCCCCAACCATCGCTTTTTGGCCAATAGTCAAGCCCGGCAATATAGTTGCATTTGCGCCTATGGAGGCTCCTTTACGGACATACGTTTTTGGGAATGCTACAGGGTATTGGCGGCTGCGAGGATATAAGTCGTTAGTGAAGGTGGCGTTTGGGCCTATGAATACATCGTCTTCCAAGGTGATGCCGTCCCATAACTGCACACCGCATTTGACGGTGACACGATCCCCTATCGTCACTAAATTCTCTACAAAAACGTGGTCACATATATTGCAATCTTCGCCTATTTTTGCTTCGGGCAATACATGGGCAAATGCCCATATTCGGGTGTTTTTACCAATTTTGTTTGATTCTACCAAGGCTTGGGGATGTTTATAGTAATTTGTTGACTCAGGCATAAAATTCTCTTGGAAAGTGACGGCAATGGCTAAGCAGACTCAAGTGCAATGGCATTATCAATAGCATCAAACCGCCATTTTGCATCAAGGTAGAACAAGCCCATTTCCTGCTGCCTCGTTAGCAGATGATCCTCAGAAACCACAGTGAAGTTTTTAAGGTTTTCAGCATAGAAAGACACTTTGCCTTCGGGTGTGCCAATCCACACACGAATACTATAAACCCCAGGTAATAAGGTCATAGAACTGATCGCCATTTCCACTTGATGTTCGCCTGGCAGATAATCTTTTACCTCATCAATTGAGTTTGTTGCTGTTAAATATAGAAAATCCGGGGTATGCACACCGATTAAAAAACATATATTTTTTAATGGCTTCAATACGTCAAAATGAACTATAACACGCATTGGACTCAAACATTCCACACTATCAACATCATTATTATCATTGTTGTATATTATAGTTTTTTTATAGAGCATATCATCTGTTTGCGTCACGTTTTTATGTGTGGACGTGCTTACATTAGCCTTTATTTTCTCGTTGCTCTGGTTAAAAAACAGATTACAAACTTCAGTTGGATCACCCTCGGCAAATATTTTACCATGATCCATCAAAATGACCCTGTTACAGAGCCGCTCAACCTGACGGATATTATGGCTTACCAGCAAAACGGTTTTGCCTTGGCGGTTAATCATATCTTCCATCTTATCAAAACATTTGCGCTGGAAGGCCATATCGCCGACCGCCAAGACTTCATCAATGATTAAAATATCCGCATCCAGACTGGTGGCAATAGAAAACCCCAGCTTAACTGTCATACCCGAACTATAACGCTTTACTGGGGTATCGATAAATTGTTCTAATTCAGAAAATTCGATGATTTCATCCAATTTTTGCTGAATGATTTTTTTTGGTATGCCAAGAATTGCCCCATTTAAAAAAATATTTTCCCGCCCCGTCATTTCCGGGTTCACACCCGCCCCCACTTCTATCAAGGGTGCAATACTGCCACGCACGATGACCTTACCTTTAGTGGGATTACTGATATGCGCCAAGTGCTTTAGCAAAGTGCTTTTGCCTGCACCACTATGACCAATAATGCCAACGACTTCGCCTTGTTCAATCTTAAAATCCACATCATCTAGGGCTTTGAAGCTTTCCCTTTGTTGCACGGGTTTTCGTCCCAAACGTTTGAAGGTGTTTAAGAGATTATCCCTAAGACTAGTGATATGGCCGAGCTGGTATTCTTTGGTTAAATGATTGACTTCTATTATTGGCTTCATGGATTAATCAGAGAAAGGGTTGTTGTATAGAAATTCCGTCGATTTAGGCTGTTAAAAACAGCCCCGTCAGCAGTTTGCCGACATCAAACTGGGCTTGCCAAAATAGGCCGAGGGTAAAAAACAATAGACAAGACAAGAAATGCGACAGAATTGCCAAACCGTAACGGCTTGCCAACTTGGATATTATAGCATTTAGAGAACAAATGTAATGCTACACCCAAGCAGGTCAAAAAGGGCTAGGCAAACTGCCTTTAAATTCCAGCAATGCCTAGCGGTCCATGTAACCTCTGGAAAACGCTTAAATTACATCCGCAAACCAACTTTCGGCACGCTTAAAAAAAACGTAGCTGATAGGAAGCAAAACCAAAACCAGCATTAAACCAGGATACAGTGCATTAAAATCGGGCGGCAAGCCTTTCAGCAGCACGCGTTGGAAACTGTCAATAATGCCCGCCAACGGATTGAGTGTATAAAGCCTGTAGAGGTCATTAGACCAAACTCCAGCGGCCTGTTCGACCAGCAGTTTTTTATGCACCAAACTCAGCGGGTACATGACAGGCGAACCATACATCAGCAATGACAAAAACACAGGCAAGGCTTGTGCCATATCCCGATAATACACGTTAATGGCTGCCCCAAAAAAACTAATCGTGAGCGCCACAATCATCGTGTAAAAAATGATGGCAGGTATCCATAAGGCATAGATGGAAGGCATCATTTTATAATAAACCATCATCGCCGCCAAAAGCACAAAGCTGATGGTCAACTCCACTAGCTTAGTCACCATAGCGGTAATCGGAAACACTTCGCGCGGAAAATATATTTTTTTAATCAAGACCGCATTGGAGGTCACGCTACCGACCCCTTCCGAGGCAGATTCCTGAAAAAACACCCACGGCAACAAGGCGGCAAAGGTTAAAATAGGATAAGGGAGGTCATCGGATTCAATCCCGACGAAACTTCTGACGAGGGTAAATATCAGCATCAGCATAATGGGCTTAAGAACCGCCCAAAATATGCCCAAATACGATTGTTTGTAGCGAATAATGATGTTTTTCCAAGCAAGAGCGGCGATCAGTTCACGGTAGGTGTATAGACTTTTTACAGTTTTTATCATCTTGTTTCGCTTATGCTACCAATAGCACAGTTAAAGTTTTTGTAAAGGTGGGTTAAGTTTACCATCCCACGGCCAATTTGCCGAAGTTTAGGTGGGGCTTACGCGCCCATTTTAACAAAACTTAGCGAATTTCTAGGCCAAAATTTAGCTTGAATGCTGGCAACTAACCGCGCAGACTACAGCTGGCTATTGTAGCTACAGGCCCAACACAAGCATACGCTAAACCATTCAGTCTGCCTGTAGACTGTTGCAATTTGATTAACACATCACCAAACGCTGCCTTAGCACCGACCCGAGAACCCCATGTGCAACACCTGTGGCTGTAACATTACCCCCGGCAACCGTCCTTTGCTAATGGCGGAAAAACCCAAAGCCGGACTCACGACCATTAGCGTGCTAAAAAACCTATTGGCGCAAAACGACCAGCAGGCCGAACACAACCGCGCCCATTTTGACCACGCAGGTGTGTTGGCGATTAACCTTATGTCTGCCCCAGGTTCGGGCAAAACCGCCTTGCTGGAGGCCACCATCAAACGCTTACGCGGCACACTCAACATCGCTGTCATTGAAGGCGATCTGGAAACTGAAAATGATGCCGAACGCATCCGCCAACAAGGTGTGCCCGCCTACCAAATCACGACAGGCACGGCGTGTCATTTAGATGCGCATCTGATCCACAACGCCCTACCCCATTTGCCCTTAGCCGGACTGGATCTGGTGTTTATCGAAAATGTCGGCAATCTGGTTTGCCCTGCCAGCTTTGATTTGGGGCAACACTGCAACGTCGTGTTGCTGTCCGTGACCGAAGGTGATGACAAACCCGCCAAATATCCGGTCATGTTCCGTGCCGCCGACCTCGTGGTCATCAGCAAAACTGATTTGCTGCCTTATCTGAGTGATTTTTCTATAGCCAAAGCCGAAAATAACCAGCACCAACTTGCCAGCAATGCCGACATCATCAGCTTAAGCGCACAGCATGGCACGGGCATGGATGCTTGGATAAGCTGGTTGCAAACCCAGCTTGATATGTATAAACAACAACGGCAACAGAACCAAACCCTGCGCCCTAAGGTGCAAACCGCCACCCGCTTCCTAGCCGTCAAATAAGCTTATGTCTAGCCACGCCCGCAGCCTACTGGATACCATCCGCCAGTTGCCCATCACCCAAGCCGTGCGCGTCATTAATGTCTGTGGCGGGCATGAGCGCACGATCGCCCAAGCAGGACTACGCTCACTTTTACCCCCACACATCGAACTGATACCCGGCCCCGGCTGCCCCGTGTGCATCTGCCCCGAAGCCGACATTCGCCTTGCGATCGAAATTGCCAGCCATGAACCTGTCATTATGCTGGCCTTTGGCGACATGCTGCGCGTACCCATCAATGATGCCGCACCTGCACCCCGCACTTTAGAACAGGCCAAAGCCCAAGGCGCGGACATACGCCCTATCGCCACGCCTACCGAAGCCCTAAACATCGCCCGCACCCACCCGCAACAAACCGTGGTGTTTTTTGTGGCGGGCTTTGAAACCACCTGCGCACCTGTAGCCGCGTTGCTTGCAGAAGGCATCCCCGACAACTTATACCTGTTAATGAGCGGACGCCTGACTAAGCCCGCCGTCGCCTTATTGCTGGACACAGACACCCCCAGCTTTGATGCCCTGATAGCCCCCGGCCACGTCGCCAGCATTATGGGCGCAGACGAATGGCGGTTTGTATCGGCACAACACCAACTGCCCACCGCCATCGCGGGCTTTACCGCAGAAGGTTTGCTGACGGCCCTTTATGCGGTCTTGCGGCAATGGCTAGAGGGCAAGCCACAGCTCGACAATTGCTACCCGCAAGTCGTCAAAGCCCAAGGCAACCGCCTCGCCCAACAACTGCTACAAACCCAATTCCAACAACTAGACGCACCTTGGCGGGGCATAGGCAACATCCCCGCCTCCGGCTTTGAACTCAGTGCCCAGAACGCCGCCCACGATGCCCGCCAGCATTATTCCACCTACATAACGCACGCCGATGACCCTATCGGCACGATGCCGCCCGGCTGCGCGTGTGCCAGCGTCGTCATGGGCCACACCAAACCCAATGGCTGCGCCTTATATGGCAAGCCCTGCACCCCCCAACACCCAATCGGCCCGTGCATGGTGTCAGATGAAGGTGCATGCCGCATCTGGTGGGCAGCGGGCATCAGCCGTCCCTAAGGCTAGACCATGCCCAAGGCTATCCTAGCCCGACAGCTGCGCGTGATAGGACGCGTGCAAGGCGTTGGCTTTAGGCCGTTCGTACACCGTTTGGCGCAACAGCTAGGGGTATCGGGCTGGGTACAAAACCACGGCGGACACATTGAAATCTGCATACAAGGCAATGTCAAACAACTGGACGAATTTGCCCAAGGCTTAACCCATCTAGCCCCTGCCCGCGCCCGCATCAGCCAGATCATCACCACACCCATCCCAGTCCAAGCGCAAGAGGGCTTTAGCATACGCACTAGCCACGATGCCGACACCCGATACGCCCACATTCCCCCCGATGATGCCACTTGTGCCGAGTGCTTGGCAGAAATGCAAGACCCTAGCCAACGCCGCTACCGCTATCCTTTTATTAGCTGCACCCAATGCGGGCCACGCTACACTCTGATCGACCGCTTGCCCTACGACCGCCACCACACCCGCATGGCAGATTTCCCGCTCTGCGCCGACTGCCTAACAGATTATTGCCAACCCAACGATCGGCGTATGCACGCGCAAACCTTGGCCTGTCCCGCGTGCGGCCCGCGTTTGTCGTACCAACAACCAGGACTAGCCCCTATCGAAGACAATAACGCCGCCCTCGCCGCGACCGTAGCCGCCTTACGAGCCGGGCTTATTGTTGCCGTCAAAGGCATAGGCGGCTACCATTTAGTCTGCTCCGCGACCGACCCAGCGGCGGTGTTGCGCTTACGCCAACGCAAACACCGCGCCTTCAAACCCTTAGCCCTACTCATGCCTTGGTCGGGTGCAGACGGGCTTAAGCATGTCCGCGCTTATACCGTAGGCACTACCGCCGAATGGGCGCAACTGACCGATACCAGTCGCCCTATCGTGCTTATGCAAAAACGCCCGCACACCGATTTGGCGGCAGCCATCGCCCCCGACTTAAACGACATCGGGGTTATGCTGCCGTACAGTCCCTTGCACCATCTCTTGTTAGCCGACTACAACGCCCCGCTGGTCGCCACCTCCGCCAACCTCAGTGGCGAACCCGTGTTCATCGATGCCGAACACGTTGTCAGCCGCCTCAGCACCGTGGCAGATGCGTTCTTACACCACAATCGGACTATCCTAAGACCTGCCGACGACAGCGTATACCGCTGCATAGTCGGCAAAGCCCGACCGCTACGGCTAGCACGCGGGGTAGCCCCAATAGAACTGACGCTACCGTTTACCCTGCCCTACCCGCTCTTAGCCTTAGGCGGACAAGGCAAAAACACCGTCGCCTTAGCATGGGCAGACCGCGTCGTCGTATCCCCGCATCTAGGCGACATCAGCT
>JABFST010000302.1 GCA_013140465.1 Methylococcaceae bacterium | reverse complement strand
GGTTTACTGATTTCTTTGTCGCCTTTTTTGGTTATTTTTGCCAAGCGTTTGACTTCGTTGCCCGCTGGCCAGCCGTCCGCCGCCAATTCGTAGCAAGCATCCTGCATGGTTTCCGCCCAGTAATCCATCAGGTGTTGGTACATGGCGTAGTTGTCGGTGAGGGCTAGTCCTGCGTAGTGTTGCAACAGGTTTTCGGCGATGTGGCTGATGACCTGCTTGGGGTGCAAGCCTTGGTCCAAGGCTTTGGCGTATGTGCGGGTGCGGCGTTGCCAATCTTGATACACCGCGTCCATGTGTTGGCTATAGGCGGTAAATTCGGGATGCTGGAAGATGGTGGTTTTGATGTCATCTTTGGCGATGCGTAATTCGGCATAGCTGGCGCGTGGGCTGTCGGCAAACAAGGTGTGTTTCAGCGTGGGGTACACTTGCCAGTAGGCTTGCAAGTCGTCCACATCACGTTGCGGGATGCCGCCCAGCAAGTGCGCGGCGATGTCTTGCAGGTCTTCGCGGTCGCCGCTGTCGATGTAGCGCGGGATGTTGAGGTTGTAGTCGTTTTTGCTATCGGCAATTTCTGCCAATGGCACTAGGCGCGAATAGTGGTCGATGGCTATGCCGTTGTTGAAGGCATCGACGATTTTGTGGATGTCTTGCTCGCGCAAGCGGTTTTTGTTGCCGTCTTTTATATAGCCTTTGCTGGCATCGATCATAAAAATGCCTTTGCGGTGCGCGGCAGCTTCTTTGTCCAATACCACGATACAAGCGGCTATGCCTGTGCCGTAAAACAGGTTGGGCGGTAGGCCGATAATGCCTTTGATGGTGCCATGTTGGATGATTTTTTTGCGGATTTCAGCTTCGGCATTGCCACGGAACAACACCCCCAAAGGCAAGACGATTGCGCCTTTACCCGTGGATTTTAGCGATTTGATGAAATGCAGCAAAAACGCATAGTCGCCGTTTTTTTTCGGCGGTTGGCTGTAGCCGTCAAAGCGTTGGAACAGGTCATCGGCGGGGTTAAAGCCGTTCATCCAAGCTTTAAAGCTGAATGGCGGATTGGCGACGGCGTAATCAAAGGTTTTTAGCAAGCCTGTGGTTTTGTCGGTAAATTCGGGGCTGGACAAGGTGTTGCCTTGTAAAATCTCAGACGCGGGATTGCCGTGCAACCACATGTTCATAACCGCCAAGGCGCGGGTGGCGTTGTCGTTTTCTTGCCCGTAAATGGTGATGCCGTGCGGGGCTTCTGCGGCGGCTTTCAGCAATAAAGAGCCGGAGCCGCAAGTCGGGTCGTATAACGTTTCAGAGTGACTTTGAGCGCGGTTGATGCCTATCACTTTGGACATGACCCGCGACACTTCGGCGGGCGTGTAAAACTGGCCTTTGCTTTTGCCGCTTTCGGTGGCGAAATGGCGCATCAGGTATTCGTAGGCATCGCCCAGGATGTCGTCACCTTCTGCGCGGTTGCCGCTGAAATCCAGTTCCGGTTTTTCAAAAATGGCAATCAGCTTGCTGAGCTTATCCACCTTGTCTTTGCCTTTGCCGAGTTTTTCATCGTTGTTGAAGTCGGCAACGGTGATGATGCCTTTAAGTTCATTGGCTTCTGCTAATTTCCCGATGATTTTGTTGATTTTGTCGCCTATGTCCGGCTGGCCTTTGAGCTTAACCATATCATAAAAACTGCCGCCTTCGGGGATGTCCACCAACTCGCCGCCTTTGTCGGACACATATTTCATAAACAGCAATACCAAGACATAGTCTTTGTATTGGCTGGCATCCATGCTGCCCCTAAGTTCGTCGCAACTGGCCCATAACGAGCTGTAGAGTTCTGATTTTTTGATCGCCATTTAGTTTTTTTATTCGGGTGGATTACGGTGGGTTATGCCGATGTTAGGCTGGGCATAAGCTGTTTTGGTAGGTGGCTATTATAGTCGGGCTGATAGTAAACAGGGGCTTTTAAAGACAGCGAAAAATAGCGGCTTTTCTCATTATGACCGTTAGTGCTTTTAAAACGCCCGTCATACTGGCAGGGATGCCAGACAAATCCGCATGGAGCGGATTTGCATTAACCCATTAGGGTGCAGGGCAGGATAGCCCTGCATGAATCCAGACACAGGGATGTGAATGTTCACTCTGACGGCAATGCTAAATCAAGCCCTGACAGCTTACGGTAGCGACCGTCCTTGATACTGGATTTTGGCATCTCTGCCAAAATGACGGCTCATAGAGCCATAATGAGAATTGCTGGAAAAATAGGCTTAAAGTTGCCTAGCCGAAAAAAATAGTTCAGAATCTACATACTTTATTAAACCTGTTGCGCTATTAACATGCTTAAACCCCTAGCCACCACACTGTATGCCCTGTGCAAGCACCCGCGTTTACCGCTGGTGTTGGGCTTGCTGTTGGCTATAGGTTTGCTGGTGTTTAATGGCTTGGCGGCTTTGGTTGATGCCAATGGCTGGAGCAGCGGTTTTATCCATCCTTTGCATGGTGCAGACCATTTGCTCGCCATGTTGGCAGTCGGCATTTGGGCGGCGCAACTGCGCGGCGCGGCGATTTGGCTATTGCCGCTCACCTTTGTCGGTGTGATGAGTTTAGGCGGCTTGGCAGGTGCGGCAGGGATCTTATTGCCCGGCGCAGAAGCCGTGGTGTTGTTGTCGTGCTTGGTGTTTGTCGGGCTGATTACCCGAAAAATCCGCTTTAGCAGCCAAACCAATATCCTAATCGTAGCCTTTTTCGCATTTTTCCACGGCTATGCCCACGGTCAGGAAATTTCCACCTCCGCCAGCTTAATCTCTTACACCTTAGGCTTTATGGTTGCCACCTTGCTGTTGCACGGTGCGGGCATTTTGGTGGTGCGCTTATGCGTGTTGCTGGTTGGATTTTTCATCAGCCAGCTTAGTTTTGGCCAAACCACGGCTGATCTTACCCCTGTACATCAAGCCGTTGCCGCTAAAGTCAGCACTGATTTCAGCACTACCCGCTTAGCCAAAGTTGCCGATAGCCAGCACAATGATAGCGGTGGTGTCCAGCACGCCCTCACTAACACCCAAGCACAGGCTTATGGCTTAGGCATACCCGCGCCCGAGGTTTTGCAAATCCAGCCACCACGCAAGTGGTCGGTCGGTTTGTGCCACCAACCAGGACGGCATTTTTTAACCAGCGGTGTCGGTTTGGCCTCGCCGCCACAGGCCGTTATCGATAACGCCAGCCCCCGCTATTGCCCTGCCGCCCTTGTTTTTGCCCCAGATGTATCCGATAACCGCCGCGTATCCTCCCTAGAATCGGCGCGTTTAGTCACTCCCAATTATCGTTTAGCCACCAGCTTGTTAAGCAATGGTGTAGGCGCAACCTCGCCCCCAGTTGCAGTTGCTGCCAACCCTGTTTTAGCCCTCGAATTTTCTTTACCTGCCTTAGGCAACCCAGCTACCACTAGCCCCGATTACCAACGCGGCATCCACGCTTTGCCCGTTATCGCCAGCCCCGTCCGCTCCGCGTATTTGCCCAACAGCCCTAACGCCGCGCTTAACCGCGCCACTCCGCTTTCCCAACCTGTTTTTGCCACTGCTACAGAGCCTAACAAGGCTTACCTGTACGCGTTGCTGCGCCTAAAAGACCGACCGCCTAAGCCGCACCTATTTACACACACTGCTCATCATACTTATAACAATAAAACCGAGGATAACAATGGACGCTCGCCAAACCCTTACACCGCTTAATAAACTCAGCTCCGCCAAAGCCATGCGCTTTCAAAAGACCGGCTTGGTGTTGCTGACCTGTGCCGTCATGCTGCACTACATAGAACCCGCTAAAGCTGAAACCAACAGCGACAATACGGTTGCCGACGCTACGGAAAACAAAGCCGCCAACAAAAAAGCCACAGCTAAGGCCCAATCCAAAGAGGAAGAGCTTTGGAATTGTCCACAATGGAAGTGACTGCCAGCCAGCGTGCGGATAGCTTGGTCTGTATCGCCAGCAG
>JABFST010000378.1 GCA_013140465.1 Methylococcaceae bacterium | reverse complement strand
GTGCATTAACCTTGGCATTTTATTCTGCGTTATAAAATAAATCGAGGTGTTCAGGCCCTGACCTACACCCGCCTCAGCCCAACACCGCAATCCTCACCATCGCCAACACCCCTTTGATTTTTTTCCACATACTAGGTGCGGGGCGTAAGCGTTCATGGCCCGGCAACAACTGGCCTTTTGCCAACTTGCCGATCTTTTTTTGTACGGCAATATCCAGTTTGCCATCGGCTGCCAGTTCAAAAAACAAGGCTTTGACATTGCCTAAATCAAAGAAATCGCGTTGCCATTCCCATTTATAATTGCCGCCGTAGCGAAACCATGAGCCGCCTATGCCTTCTACTTGATAAGGTGTGCCGTCTTCGCGCAGGGCGGGTGAGACTTGCGTCCATAAGCCGATCACTTCGCCTTGTTGCTCATCGATCAAAATACGGTGATACGGATAACGCCAAGCTTCAAAGCCTTCCATTTGCACGCCTAAGGCCCATTCTTCAATTTGTTTGCGGTTGCGGGCGACAAACTCTTCGTTCGGGCCAATATTCCAGCGGTATTCGGCATCATCGGTGTACATAGCCCCTAGATACTTCGGCCAATTGCCTTCGCGTTCGGCATCCCGGTTGGCTTGTAGCCAACGGGCGACCATTTCTTCCAGCTCTGCTCTGGGGTATGCTGCCATGAGTGTTCCTGTGTATGATTAAAGTTCTATGTGGATGGCTTTGCTGGGGCAGTATTTTTCTGCCAGCCGTGCTTTAGCCAACAAGGCCAAATCGGGATGTGCCTGTAACACCGTGACCGCGCCGTCGTCATCAACATGGAATAATTCGGGGGCTTCACCCATGCAACTGGCGTGGCCTTGGCACAGCGTGCGGTCTAAGTTGATGGCAAAACAGCCAGCGGGGACGGCGGTAGGGGATTCCGAGACCACAGCAGGCGCTTCGGCAACTGTTGCTGGCACGACTTGTCGTTTGACATAACGCACGCGGCAGGGCGACAAGGGTTGCACGACCATTTGGGTAAAATCGTCTTGGTAATGGTCTTTGTCGTCAATCAATTCAAAGGTATAACGGCGCAGCAAAATGCTGAAAATAGCCTTTAATTGCAGCATGGCAAAAGCATTGCCGGAACATTTGTGCTTGCCGCCGCCAAAAGCTATCCAACTATAGGGTTGGGCATCTTCTTGGCGAGCTTCGGTATAACGGTCGGGGTCAAAGGTGTCGGGGTCGGGGAACACTTCGGCGATACGGTGCGACACGCGCGGCGATGCACAAACGTATTTACCCGCCTTGACGGTATAGCCTTTAAAGTGAAAGTCTTGCATCACTTTACGGATTAAAAAGATTAACGGCGGATGTAGGCGCAACACTTCTTTGATGACATTTTCCAACACGGGGGTTTCGCGTAAGGATTGGAACGTCACCTCGCCATCAACACCAAAATGCTGGTCTAACTCCTCTAGCACGCGGCGCAGTTGTTCGGGCCGACGCGCCAACTCCAGCAGTGTCCACGCGGCAGTCCCGGCAGTGGTGTGGTGTCCGGCAAAAATAGTGCCTATTAACATGCCGGTAATTTCGTGCGCGGATAACGGGCTGCCGTCGTCATAACGGGCATCAATCAGCAACTGGAAGGCATCTTCGCTTTTTTCAGTTTTTTGTGCGCGTTTGGCAATAATGCCTGTGACCAGTTCTTGTAAACGGTTACGCGCTTGGTCGCGGCGGCGAAACACGGGTAGCGGCAAGTACGGAAACACAAACGCCAGCGGGTTGACACCTTTTTCTAGGTCATGGTAAATACTGGCGAATTCCTCGTTCAGCTCATAACGGAACTCATCGCCCAGCAAACAATGGCTAGAAGTGTAGATGGTCAGCTCTTTCATCACCGCCAACAAATCAATCTCAC
The DNA here is from genome assembly GCA_013140465.1 of Methylococcaceae bacterium. Lineage (GTDB taxonomy): Bacteria > Pseudomonadota > Gammaproteobacteria > Methylococcales > Methylomonadaceae > Methylobacter_C. The sequence continues at coordinate 2,104 of JABFST010000378.1, read as the reverse complement.
CCGTGTCGCCCCAATCGGCCACCAACTGCTCGACTTCTTGCACGATCACTTGCGCATAGCCACGCATGGGCTTGTCGCGCAGCACAGGCATAAGCATTTTGAGCTGCTGGTCTTTTTTATGCGGCGGCGCATCAAACACCACCCCTTTGCCGAAAATAGGGGTCATGATTTTGTAGGCTTGGCTTTGGTCTAGCTGGGCATCGGGAGCGCGGAAAAACGCCTCGCTGGCCTCAGGGCCGGTCATCAGCACCATTTGTTGGTGGAACATGCGGAACTCACCAATCTCGCCCAAGGTGTTGCGCAGTTTGACCATATATTCAAATGGATTTTTGCCAAACTCCAGCATGTGGCCTAACAAAGGCAAAGCACCTGGCATTTTGGGTGGCTCTATGCCGTTCGCGGCGCGTGGTTGGGGATTTGTTGTGGTCATAACTTGGTGGGGATAGGGGGCGTACATTAAAAAACGTAGCCTAAAAAGGAGACAAACCAGTGTCAGGTAGGGGTTAATTTTACGCGGTGCAGGGTGAATGTACAAACTTTCTGGCGGCCTGTTATTGCGTCCGAAGCTGACAAATCTACATTACCCCCCCTATCCCTTAGCAGAAGTAGCTACACAACTTTTCCTAACAATGGCATGATGCTGTATGAACTTAATATCTGCCTATGCCCACACACCAAATGCCATTACCAGCCGACTATGAGTAGCCATCTACCCCCGCTGCACCCTGCCCTGCTGGCATTGGCGGCGCGTTTGCAGCCGTCAATATTGACCCAAATAAATGATCCGCTTTGGGTGCACAACAGGGTGGAGCTTTGGCTAAAGCGTGATGACCTGTTGCACCCTATCATTTCGGGCAATAAATGGCGCAAGTTAAAATACAGTTTGGCCCATGCTATGGCGTTGGGGGCAGATACCTTGGTCAGCATGGGCGGTGCGTACTCCAACCATTTACATGCACTGGCGTATACGGGGCAGCAATTGGGCTTAAAAACCATAGGCTATATACGCGGCGAAGCGCCCCAAACCCTTAATCCTAGCTTGTCCGATATGCAACGCTGGGGCATGGATTTGCGTTTTGTTTCGCGCAGCGATTACCGCATGTTGCGCCGCCATAAAAGCCATGACGATTTGCCCGACCGCCAAGCTGGGCACTATTGGCTGCCAGAAGGCGGCGCACAGCCTTTGGCACTCGCAGGTGTAGGGGAACTGCTAGACGAAATCACTGTCCCTTACGATGTTTTATGCACACCCTGCGGCACTGGCGCGACCTTGGCGGGGCTGATTGCCGCCGCGCCGCCGTCGGTTTCGGTGTGGGGCTTTGCGGCGTTAAAAAATGCGGGATTTTTATCTGCCGAGGTTGAATCTTTACTACCCAACGCCGCCAATAACTGGCACATTAACCTCGATTACCCGTTTGGTGGTTTTGCCAAAACCACGCCCGAACTCATGGCCTTTATGGCTGACTTTAACGCACTCACGGGCATAGCCCTCGATCCTGTCTATACTGGAAAAATGATGTACGCACTTTATGACTTACTCAAACAACAACGCTTTGCCGCTGGGCAGCGCATTATTGCGCTACATACGGGTGGCTTGCAGGGCAACCGAGGGTTTATCTGATGGAGCGCGTGTTAGAACCTGAACTCATGGTCGTCGAACAGCAAGTCAGCGCTTATGCCCAAGCTGATTTTTCCGTACCCGACAGCGATTTTATCCAACGCATCACGGCCTTGGTCAACAACCCCGATTTTAGCGGCACAGCCTTAGATTTAGGCTGCGGCCCGGGTCATATCAGCTGCCGTTTTGCACGCGCTTTCCCGTTGGCACAAGTTCACGCGCTGGATGGCTCCAGCACCATGTTGGCTTATGCCCAAGCGGCTTTAGCGCCAGAATTGTCGCCGCGCGTGCATTATCTTGAAGGCATCTTGCCGGATGTCATATTGCCGCAATCCCGCTATGACATCATCTTTAGTAATAGTGTCTTGCACCATTTGCCCGACCCGCAAACGCTATGGCAAACCATCAAACGCTACGCCAACCCAGGCACGCGCGTAATGGTGATGGATTTGTTGCGCCCCGACAGCACCGAGGCCGCGCAACACC
>JABFST010000036.1 GCA_013140465.1 Methylococcaceae bacterium | reverse complement strand
CTGCAAAGCCGACCAGTAAGCCCAATTGGCAAGGTGTATTGGGCTTACTGGTCGGCTTTGCAGGGGTGTTTATTTTGGTAGGGCCTACCGAGATTTCGGGTAGCAGTATCAAACTTAATCCTTATGGTGTGATTGCATTGCTGTTTGCCAGTTTGTTTTGGGCGTTTGGGTCTTTATATAGCCGTTCGGCAGATTTGCCCAAATCAACCCTGATGAGTACGGGGGCGCAAATGTTGACGGGCAGTGTCGGTTTGTTTTGCCTGTCGTTACTGACGGATGAATTGTCGGGGTGGGAACTGTCCGCCGTGTCACTGCGCTCGTGGTCGGGTTTGCTGTATCTTATTATTGCTGGCTCATTAGTCGGTTTCGCCTCTTATGGCTGGCTGTTGCAAAATGCCCCGATTTCCTTGGTTTCAACCTATGCTTATGTCAATCCGGTGGTTGCGGTGTTGCTGGGCGCTTGGTTGGCCGATGAGCCGCTAGAACCGCGCATTGGGCTGGCAACCACCATTATTATTGGCGCAGTGATTTTTATTAACAGCACCCGCCAGAAAACTCGCGCTCATCCTCACGGTGACGGCCTTGCCGTCGCCACTGTTTCTTCCCTAAGCCCACGGAACCCTACCATGCCTTTATTTATAGCGTTTAGCCTTACTTTAGCCGTTGTGGCGCAACTGGACAGCACTTGGTTGGCGCGTATTGCCCTGCCCGCCGTGCTGTATTTCGGCTTGGCCTGGGCGGGCTGTAGCGTTATTGCGATGGCCTTAAAAAAACACCTGGTTTTTTTGGGGTATGATGGCTTTGCCAGTAGCACCTTGTTGATTTGGCTAGTGTATTGGTTACCGCAGTTTGTGGATGGCTCGCCACTATTTTTTTTCTACCCGCTGTATTTTGCGTTAACGACGGCCTTGATTAGTTTGTTTTTTGTCGGCACTCGGCAAAAAATTGATGCCGATAGCCTAAGCTTGATGGCGGTGTTGGCGGATAAGGTGTGGACACAACCGTCGTTGCTGATGATCGCAATTTTAGGCGGCTTGGCAGTACCTCAACATTTTATGTTGTACCCCACGCTGATGACTTTATTGGTGATACGGTTTGCACTCGACAGTTGCCTTAAGGCGCAGCTTAAATAAGGCAATGTGTTTGGGAGAGGGGAATAGTATCGTAACCACGTTCTGGTTTACTGCCCATCGTTAAGCAATGACAGCAGGAGTGCAACGGTTTTAGACGTTGCCGTGTCGGCATTAAACCCATTAAGGTCTAAAGCCGTAGCACTCCGCTTAATGATAGAGTGAGTAGCTGATAAATCTACATTAAACGCCCTCTCCTTGTAGGAGAGGGTAGGGTGAGGGGGGAGTTAATGTCGTTTTACTTCCTGCGTTCCCTATCATAAGTAGTGATGCTGAGGGCGGAAACTATCAACGCTAAAGCCCCATTACACCCCGCGAAAATACCCTGCCGATGAGGCTTGGTCACGGCCTTTAGCAGTTGTGGTTTTTTTGGTTTTTGCACCCGTTGCCGTCGTTTTCTTGGTTTTGCTCACAGGCTCCGGCGTTTTTTTGGCGGCAACCGCAACTTTTTTGCTGGTTTTGTCGGCACTTGTCAGCGTTGGTTTTTTCACTTTACTGGCAAGCACAGGTTCTGGCTTTTTGGCTTTGCCCACTACGGCGGGTTTAGCTGTTTTTCCGGCAACAGCATGTAGCGGTGCTTTGCTTTTTACGGCGGGCTTGGGGGCTTTAACCACAGGCACAGGTGCAATTTCGGGGATGACAGGTGGTGCAACCACAGGCACTTCACCTTCTAAAGGCGGCAAGCGTTCGTAGAGTGGCACGGGCGTGGCATCGATGTCGGTCAGGGCCTTATTTAAGGCCACTTGGTCAAACTCGGGCAATTCGCCACCATTGGCTTTGCGGATCAGCTCTAAGGCAATCGCGAATCGTTGGTCTTGGGTTTTTTCTTCACCCTCCAAATCAGGGTGCGCCTCAACATACAACACGTTGTCCAGCCAACCCACCTTGATCGGTTGTTTAACGATATAGACAGGCGTGCCGACGGGCGCCGAATTGTATAAGGCCTCAATATCTTCGGGATACATGCGCACACAGCCGTGGGTGATTTGCATACCGATGCCAAAAATTTTATCAATGTCCGTGCCGTGGATACGGTATTCGCCAGGCAAGGCCAGATGCAAAGCATAAGCGCCTAGGGGATTATGCGGGCCAGGTGGCACAACAGCGGGTAAAGGATCGCCATTGGCGGCGTGTTCGCGGCGTATGGATTCGGGCGGATGCCATTCGGGGTTTTTTACTTTTTTGGCGACGTGGGTTTTGCCTAACGGCGTTTGCCAGTCTTGCCGACCGACACCATGCGCAAACGATTTGACCACGCCGGGTTGGTTGGCGGGGTAATAATACATGCGGTATTCGGCTATGTTTAAGGTAATGCCGTCATGGGGGGTGTCCGGCAAAATGCGCCTGTTGGGCAAACGCACGACCGTCCCTTTTTTGACCAGCCAGCGGTCTATCTTGGGGTTTAAGGTGACAATCTCAGATTGCCCCAGGTTATATTGTCTAGCCACATCCAGCAGGGTTTGGTCATGATCGACTGTAATCAACACAGAGTCGTTGGCAGACGCAGCCACCACCCTATCGCCGGGCACAGCGGGCAAAGGATAAGTTTGTGCAGGGGCATTGCCAACACGAGTGAGCAATAACAACGTACAGGCAATAAGAAGTGTATGGGTTTTCATTACGATAATTTTCTCAGGAACAATAAAGACAGCTGGAGACGGCATTCTTGAAGGTGGACAGAATAAATGCCAAAGTGGAAAATATATTTTATCATGGGCTTGCTTATTAAACCATTTTCAACTAAATGGCGTAACGTCTGATTAGCGGTAGCTTAAAGACCTGCGAGGTTTTTAAAACCTCGCAGGTCTAACACTTTTCCTACAACTAATAGGAAGTTACTAAATCGCCACACAACGCCCAGCCGCAGCTACCGAAACCCGCAGTGTCTGCGTTATAATCCAAACTCTCCCTTATCCCCCACACCCTAGGACGTATACTTCATGTCGCTACCTATTTTTCGCACCAAACATGTTGCCTCCCATGAGCATACCGAGCATGGACTCAACCGCTGCCTATCGGCATGGGACTTAGCCTTTCTGGGCGTAGGCGCTATTATCGGCACGGGCATATTTGTACTGACAGGGATAGCCGCCGCGACCCAAGCCGGCCCTGCGGTGGTGTTGTCGTTTATTATTGCCGGGCTGGCTTGCGCATTTGCGGCTTTGTCTTACGCCGAATTGTCGGCAGCCGTTGGCGGTTGCGGCAGTGCCTATGGTTACAGTTACGCGGCATTTGGCGAATTGGTCGCCTTTATTATTGGCTGGGATTTGTTATTGGAATACGGCATTACGGTCGCGGCTGTCGCTAATGGCTGGTCCGGTTACTTTAACAACGCCCTGACCGCGATTGGTATACCTTTGCCCGAGATGCTGACTAAAGCTCCCAAACTCGGCGGCATCATCAACCTGCCCGCCGCAGCCATCATCTTATTGCTGATGGGATTGCTTATTATGGGGGTCAAACACAGTGCTAAAGCCAATAATGCAATGGTGTTTGTCAAACTTATCACCATCAGCATTTTTATTGCCATTGCGGTTTTTAACGTACACCCCGAAAACTGGCATCCTTTTATGCCTTATGGCTGGTTTCAAACTCTGCCCGACGGCAAAACCACAGGTGTTTTGGCGGGATCGGCGTTGGTGTTTTTTGCTTATGTCGGTTTTGATGCCGTGTCCACAGCAGCCGAAGAAGCCAAAGACCCACAGCGCGATTTGCCCTTTGGCATCGTCGCGTCTTTGGTGTTTTGTACACTGATTTACATAGTGGTTGCGGGCTTGCTGACAGGGGTAGTCAATTATAGCCAGCTGAATGTCTCGTCCCCTGTTGCCCATGCGCTGACTTTGTTGGGCTATAACTGGGCTTCGGCACTGATTTCCACGGGTGTTAT
>JABFST010000477.1 GCA_013140465.1 Methylococcaceae bacterium | reverse complement strand
CTGTCGGTAACGGCGTTAAGCTCACTCAGTTTTAGTGGCTATGGCGACACCATCTTCAAATGCAAAAACCAGCAAGGCGGGTTGCTGTACCAACAAACCGCCTGTAAGCCTGATACCGAAACAGTCACTTCATGGGAACCGCGCCTACCCAAAAACCCGCCGCCAACACCCGAAGCCCCAAAAAAAGCCGCAGAATGGGTTATTAAGCAACAAAACAACGGTTCTTACCATCTGGATGCCAAAGTAAACGGTAAGACCCTAAATTTTATTGTTGATACGGGAGCCTCTATGGTGTCTTTGCCGCAAACGTTTGCGCGAGATGCACACATCAGTTGCCAAGATAAGGTGGATATGATGACCGCGAACGGTGCCAGCAAAGCCTGTAGTGCTACGGTTAAAAAAATAACCTTTGGGCCGTTTTTTGTAGACAATGTCACCGTCGTGATTGCCCCCAACCTGAGCCATCCACTGATGGGTATGAATGTGTTGCAATTGTTTAAGATTGCCCAAGAAAAAGGCGAAATGCGGCTGTCTTGGCGTGAAAAATAGTGGCGGGCAGGGCGGTTAAAACAAATCTTTGCGCCTACGCAGTTCGGCAAACACGAGTGCTGGGGCGGCGTGTTCCATGCCTAGGTATTGTTGTACGCGGGCATGGTCTACGCGTAAAAAGGGGTTGGTGGCGCATTCTAGCGCAATAGTTGAAGGTACGGTCGGTTGCTGGTTTTTACGCAGTTGCTTGATGGTTTGCAAACGTTGTTGGATATCGATGTTGTCCGGCTCTATCCGTAAGGCAAACCACGCATTGGCAAGGCTGTATTCATGCGTGCAATACAGCGCTGTGTCGGCGGGCAGTTGGCGTAGCGTATCCAACGACTGCCACATTTGTTCCGCCGTGCCTTCAAACATGCGTCCACAACCCATTACAAACACGGTGTCGCCGCAAAACAGCAAAGCATTATCGGCAAAATAATAGGCGACATGGCCTAAAGTATGGCCAGGTATGGCAATCACAGTGGCTGTGTGCGTACCCAACATAACAGTATCTTCAGCATTCACCGCACGATCCACACCAGGAATTATGTTTTGCTCCAAACGCGGGGCGATAATTTGGCAGCCTGTTAGTTGTTTAAGGGCCACATTACCGTTGGTGTGATCCCAATGATGGTGGGTATTCAACACATAAGTCAATTGCCAGCTATTTTCTGCTAAAACATCTAACACGGGCTGTGCCTCGGCTGGATCAACCGCAGCCGTTTGTTTGGACACAGGATCGTGGATGAGGTAGATGTAATTGTCTTTAAGGACCGGGATTATTTTGATGGTTAGCATACGATTTGGCACTTTATAAGTAGGCGCAGAGGTTTTCTGTATATTATAAAAAAACTCTGGTTATCCGTTTAATGGCTCTTTACGAATACTCATCGTGATTTTACATTTTGGATAATTGATACAGCCCCAAAACTCACGTCCTGCATTTGCCCCTGATTTGACCGACCTCTTTATCAATTTAATATTGCACTTTACGCAAGTAGGTGTTTTGCGGTCATCTTGATAAACAAGCAATTCGATTCTTTTCTTGTCTTCATCAGAGAGCTTGTTAATTTGCATAACAAGCTCATCAGCATCAACTAGTACCAAAGGTTTGTCTTTAGCAAAATCTTTGGCTTCTGAAGTATAAGTAGATGTTGTTAAATAAACACCAAGCCTTACTTTGTCAGCGGCCATAATGCCAAATAGCTCACGAATCAAATTCACACCTATCGGTTTGCTATTCCATGCTTTGCACTGGGCTATGGCAATGATATTTCCGAAGGTATCGCGCACTTTAATATCTATGCCGCCGTCCGCACCAGTGCTTGTTACCTGGGCATTACAGTTTTTTATCTTTAAAAACTCCATGCAAAGATCTTCAAACAGCTTCCACTCTAACTCCTTTATGGTGGATATATCCCATTTAACATCCACGCTATTATTAGCCGATGGTGTGTTAGGCTTAGGAACAATCACCCTAACTTTATCAGCTTTGGGTGATGTCGTTTTATGGACTTGTTTTGATGGGTTGGTTTGCTGACGTTTAATTGCAACCAATTTGATTATTACAAGAATAATGGCTAAAACAATAATTGTGTTTAGAAAAGCAGTCATAGGCACTATTTAACCAAACTCAACAACACCCCGGCAGCCACCGCAGAACCAATCACCCCCGCTACATTAGGGCCCATCGCGTGCATCAGCAAAAAATTATGCGGGTTGCTTTCCAGCCCTAGCTTATTGGCAACACGGGCTGCCATAGGGACGGCAGAAACCCCTGCTGCGCCGATCAGCGGGTTGATGGGCGTGTCGCTAAATTTGTTCATGATTTTTGCCATAATCACGCCCGACGCCGTGCCGATAGCAAACGCGATGGCACCTAAAGCCAGAATGCCTAAGGTTTCCAGCTGTAAGAACGCGTGGGCGCTGAGTTTTGAGCCGACTGACAAGCCCAAGAAAATCGTGACTATATTAATCAATTCGTTTTGCGCCGTTTGGCTTAAACGCTCCACCACGCCGCTCGCGTTCATCAGATTACCCAACGCAAACATGCCGATGAGCGGCGTTGCGGACGGCAACAATAAAATCGACAGCAGCAACAGCATCAGCGGAAACACGATTTTCTCGGTCTTGCTGACCGCCCGCATTTGCTGCATCTCAATTTTGCGTTCATCTTCGGTAGTCAGTGCGCGCATGATAGGCGGCTGGATCAGTGGCACCAAAGCCATATACGAATACGCCGCCACCGCAATCGCACCCAATAAGTCAGGTGCCAGTTTGGACGCGACATAAATCGCGGTAGGGCCGTCTGCGCCACCAATAATGCCAATCGCAGCGGCATCTTTTAAAGTAAATTCCAAGCCGGGTACAACATTTAAGGCCAAAGCCCCCAACAACGAGGCAAAAATGCCAAATTGTGCAGCAGCCCCTAACAACAAGGTTTTGGGATTGGCGAGCATAGGGCCAAAATCGGTCATTGCCCCTACACCCATAAAAATCAGCAACGGGAAAATGCCTAATTTGATGCCGAAGTACAGGTAATAGAGCAGCCCGCCTTCTTCGGAGATGCCCGCAACCGGAATATTACTGAGTATCGCACCAAAACCAATCGGTAGCAGTAACAAAGGTTCAAAGCCTTTTTTGATTGCCAGATACAGCAACAAAAAGCCGACCAGCATCATAAAGGCTTGCCCTAGGGTGAAATTGTACAGCCCCGTACTATGCCAAAGTGACAGTAGATTTTCCATAATTGTCCTTTAGATGAGTTGCCTTGTTACAAAGTGATTAATGCGTTGCCGCCAGCGACAGCACCGCCTTCTTTGATGTGTACGGCGGTGACGATACCCGCAAATTTAGAGCGCACTTCGGTTTCCATTTTCATGGCTTCCATTATAACGACTGCTTCACCCTCTGCGACGGTACTGCCCACTTCGACCAATATTTTTAAAATATTGCCTGCCATAGGTGCATAAACGACTGCACCCGTGCTGGCTGCGGGTGCAACCAAGGTGGTTTCGGCAACAGCGGGTTGGATAGCCAACGGCGCACCAGCAGGGCCTACGGTGACATTAAAGTTTCTGCCATCTACAGTAACCGAATAGGTTTCCGTGCTGGCTTTAAATGTTGTGGGTGCGGGCGTAGCAGCTGTTGCCGCAACCGCTAGCGCATTGGGCGCGGCTTCAAAAGCCGCAGGGTTGCCACGGTTAGCCAAAAATTTCCAGCCAACTTGGGCGAACATGCCGTTGATTAAGGCATCTTCTTCAACGTTAGCAAGCCTGACGTTTTCAGCTTGGGCTTTTTCTTGCACTTCGGCAATCAGCTTGTCCATTTCCGCTTCGATTAAATCGGCTGGGCGGCAAGTAATCGGTGCTTTGCCTTCTAAAACGCGGTCTTGCAATTCGCTGTTGACGGGGGCTGGCGTTGCGCCATATTCGCCTTTTAACACACCTGCGGTTTCTTTGGTAATGGTTTTGTAGCGTTCACCATCCAGCACGTTCATCAC
>JABFST010000073.1 GCA_013140465.1 Methylococcaceae bacterium | reverse complement strand
CGCCAGCAACAAGCCGCCCAAGAAGCCCAGCAACAACAGGCGTTGCAAGCACAGCAGCAAGAATTGGAACGCCAGCAACAAGCCGCCCAAGAAGCCCAGCAACAGGCACTACAAGCTGACCGGGCGGCAGCCGAAGCCCAACGCCAACAAGAGGCAGAACGGCAACAAGCACAACAAAACCAACGCAATCCAGCACAAACTGGCGATCCGAATATTGCCCCTCAACAATAACGACCGCGCCGATAAGGCTAGCAAAACCCAAGCGGCGTAAACCTCCGCTTGGGTTTTAAGGAAACGCGCAACACTCACACCGATTGTTTTTCAGCCCAGTAGGCCGGAGTACAACGGCTTTAGATGTTGCCGTGTCAGCAATCAATCCTAGATGACACGCTTTAATACTGCTCTGACCTACACTGTGGGCTTTAAGGCGTTTAAACTACCCGCCACTTATAAAACCCCATGCCGAAATACCACAATAAGTATTGCTGTAAGCCCACATAGCCATAAGCAACCCAGGGTTATTCGATTAAAATAAGCGGAATATCCAAACCCTTAGCCTTATAACTCCCTAACGGACTTAACTATGACCAGCCCTACGCCCTATAGCCATATCGGTGGCGAACCCGCCATCCAGCAATTAGTCGAACAATTTTATTGGTATATGGACACCCTGCCCGAGGCGCAAGGCATACGCGCCATGCACCAGGCTGACCTTAGCTCCGCCAAAACCAAGCTGTTTAAATATTTTTCTGGTTGGTTGGGCGGCCCTAATTTATACATTGAAGAATACGGACATCCGATGCTACGCGCACGCCATTTAGGGTTTGCCATAGGCGAATCCGAACGCGACCAATGGATGCTGTGCATGAATAAGGCTTTGCAAGAAATGCCGATGCACCCGCAGTTAAAAGCCAATCTGCAAGATGCCTTACAACAATTGGCAACCCACATGATTAACGTGTAGCCGCCAAAGCGTATATTGGGGGGGGGAATATTGACCAGCCCGTCCAGATAGGAGGGCATCAGAAGAAGTGGCAGGGTAAGCGCACAACGTGGCTTACCCTACCCAATAGCGGTTATTTGAAACGGATATTATCTACCACCATATTGGTGTCATAAATGCCGTCACCTTGGTCGCTGACGTGTATCCGGTAAGTGCCGGGGCCTGCGGTAATAGGAACGTTTAAGGTCACGTTTTTCCAACCTGTCCAGCCAGTGGTGCTGTCACCGCCCGGGAAGTCGATGCCGCCAATAAGCGAAAAGGCGGAACTATTGACAGATTCATAAGCGAGCTGTTGCGTAGTGCCATCAGGCTTTTGAATATCAACTGTCAGAAAATCGTTGTATTGGGTGCCTACCCATTCAGGATATTCCTCGGTAATTAAGGCGTAGCTAAATCTAACAGGTATATTAGACACGCCTGGCTGTACGGTAAAGCTTTGCCAGAGGTCGGATTGGGAAACCGCAGAATCCGGGCCGGTGGAGGCCATGCCCATGTTGGTGTCACGCGTTGGGGTTATAGGCCCTAAAGCAGAAACCGCGCTACCTGTTCCAGTTACATTCCAGCCATTCAGGCCGTCTTCAAAGTTGCCGTTAAACAAAGCATCGAAAGCATCTACGCGCGGCCCGATTTGTAAGCCAGGCAAAGGTGTTGCCGTTGCAATTAAACGCGCTTGTACTTGTGCAGCTGTCCAGGACGGAAAGTTTGACCATACCAAACCTGCCACCCCTGCGGCTAATGGCGTCGCCATTGATGTGCCGCTCTTATAGCCATAGCCTGTACCCAACACGGTAGAGTATATGCTGCTGCCGGGTGCTGCTATATCGACATGCGGACCCCAGTTGCTGAAAGAAGACTTAGCATCGGTGGAGGTAGTGCTGCCGACACATAGCACGCCAGGATATGCACAAGGATAAGCGGGTGTGCTGGAGTTATCGTTACCCGCTGCCGCCACAACCAAATTATCATTAGCCACTGCATTAGCAACAGCAGTTTGAATTAATGAACTGAAGCCACCACCCAAACTCATGCTAATAATTTTGGCGCGTGATTGTGCATAGAGTATGCCAGAAGCAATTGCCGAACTTGGGCAAGACCCCGAGGCGTTACACACTTTAACAGCCAAAATGGGACTGTTCCAAGCAATGCCCGCTATGCCTAGTCCGTTGTTGCTGTTGGCAGCCGCGATACCCGCGCAATGGGTGCCGTGGCTATGGTCATCAATCGCGTCGGCATCATTGTTAACATAATCGTAGCCGTTAACAACTTTACCCGCCAAATCAGGATGGTTGTAATTAACACCGGTATCGACAATGGCAATACTCGTGCCGCCACGAGCTATCACCCATGCCTCATCTGCACGCACCTTAGCGGGTCCGTATTGCACTGCCCAGCTGCTGTCATTAGGCGTTACTTCTGAGACAGGCACCAAGGAATTGGCCGAGGCTGATTTAACATTTGGATTTTGTACCAATATGGCGATGGCCGCTTGTACACCACCCGCACCGTTACAAGGAATGCTGAACTGATAGGCATCCAAGGCTGGCTCTGCGGCTGCTACCGTACCGTTAACCGATGCCGCTGCGGCATCAATTTCAGCAAATGGCGTACCCGGATTAAAGATCACCATGACTTGATCGCAGTACAGCTTTTCGGTTGATGATGCACCTGCTGTGCCGTTCACAATTGATGAGGTATTGCCTGGCTCAAAGCCGACATCATAAGGAATGACTTGCAACTCGTAGACAGCCGATTGAATATCAGCTGCACCGCCAGAAAAATGTCCGTTGGCACGGAAGTAACGGTTTGCCCCGGCATTGCCCGTAGTGATGGCAATAGTGCCTGAATAAATGCCGTCATTGGCAAGCAAATCCCCGTTACTGCCATTATCCAGCAAAGCCCCTATGTTTGCGGTCAATACTGTCCCACCCGCATCCACTTCATCAACGCTAGCGCTACTAGGGGCTTGCAAACCGCCATTAAAGCTGGCGGCAAACTGCACATTGGTGGCTTTGTTGGCTTCTAAGCCGCTGGGGTTAGAGGATAAATTTATCGTACCCGCATCACCTGTGCTAGGCAACACATGCACCAACAGGTTGGTGTCTGCGGTTTTTACCGTGCCATCTACAGTGAGTTCAGTCGTAACCGTCACTGTGTAATCGCCAACGGTTTGTGCCTGAAAGGTGTTTTGGATCAAATACGCTTGGTTGGCGTTGTTCGTAACCCAACCGCCGTTAGGATAATCAGAAATGATGCCTAATCCTGTCAACGGATTAGTTGTTTCTGCCGCCACTAAAAAGGCAGTTTGCCCGGTTTGGTTTTGGATAGCCAAGGTAAATGCAGTACTCGCGGTTTGGCCTTGGTTAATAAAAAGCTCGGTTTGCCCCGGGGTAATCGTCACATTGACAGGCGGGATAATCGCCACGCTAAAAACTGATGATTGTTCACGTTGCGCCACGCCAGCATAAGCCGCAGAAGCCCGATAATTGATGCTGCCGACACTGGCCTTATTGACCGTCAGCTGGTTGGTGTACTTATTGTCATTAGCGGTCGCATCGCCATGCGTACCATCATCATAAAGAGTACCGGCCACCGTTAACACTCCATTTACATCTTGGAGCAACCTGACACCGGTTTTGATTAACTTGGGGTTGGGTTGTATGTCAGCCACAAAAGTAACAAGAGTGGATGTGCTGACAAATACGTTACCCGGTTGTGCGCTGACCGCATTGAAATCGGCTAAACTCGGGGTAACTACAAATAGCCCTGCCAAAAATAACGGTAGGGCAAGATTAAAACGCTTTAAAGGCCACATAAAAACTCCTTCATGATAAAAGATGGGTGAGAAGTTTTTGGTTGGTGATAAGTCATTGGCTATTGCTAAAACCGACTGCGTAAGAAAGCCAGATTGTAACTATTCAGAGCGACTTCTAATAAGTCAAATTTACCGTAGGCTGAGCGGAGTCGAAGCCGGTTTGTTCGCTTCGACTCCGCTCAGCGAACGGCTGTTCCGCTCAGCGAACGGCTGTTCCGCT
>JABFST010000064.1 GCA_013140465.1 Methylococcaceae bacterium | reverse complement strand
GGCACCGCCCTAGACGTGGATCCGCGCTACCCGTTTTATCAAATCAGCCGCCGCATTGAACAACTACAAAAAGGCGAAGGCGAACGCATCAACGCTTATCTGGAATTAAAAACCTTAAACAGCGACCGCCTAAAAGGCCGCTTATTTATCGATGCCCCTAACATCGGCGCAACTGCGCCCCATCCGGTAGCCACGCTGCTGACCAAACACACCATAGAAAACAGCGACCTGGTGCTGGTATTTACCGATGTGTTTGAATCTGCCTCGCCGATGTTGGATGAACTGGTGCAATTGATGACCGCCCAGCAAGACACCAACAAATTTATTTATCTGATAGATGAACCCTTGGCAACGCTCAGCCCTGCCAAAACCAATGAAATTATTGCCTCTTGGCAAAGAAAGCTGGGCGCATTGGGCTTAAACACCGGACAATTTATTATTGTCGCCAATCAACAAAACAGCCTAAATCCAAACAATAAAGTTGATTTTTCCGAAATTGACCAACGCCTTGCCAATATTGCCTACGACCGCTCTTACCGCGTGTTGGATTCGCTGGAAAAAAGCATCCGCAACATTGAAGCCGTTGTGATACCCGAAGTAAAAAAAGGCATTACGCTGTGGAAAGAACGCACCAATATTTCCACACTGATTATCCTTAGCTTTATTGCCACCTTGTCTATCTTTGCAGAAATCCAATTTGGCATTTTAGAGTTATTAATCGACCCAATTATCGGGCCGATCATCTTATTGGTATTGACGTCTATTATGGTGCCTGTTCACATTATGATTAGCCGCCTACAGGCAAAACTGATTATCACTAAACTTAGTGCGCGCCAAAACGAATTGCACTTAATGGAAAATTTGCCAGCCCTTTTTGAAAAAAACATTACCATCGCCCGCATGTTGCTGCCTATTAGCGAACCAGCCGGATGGAACAAAAAAATGCACGCGCGAGTCGCGCAATTGACGGACAAAACCAAAGACCTGGTGCAATCACTCAACGACAGTTTCGGCACTTATGACGAATTGCCAGAAACCCCAGCCCCAGCCGCTGCGCCTGTCGCACAAAAGGCCAAGCCGCAAACCAGTTATTTGGATTTATCGAAACTGTAACACCCATAAACGATAATCGTCACCCTTGCATGACTGACCCAAACAACCATGTTTAACATTGAAATTTTAAGACAGTATTTGCCTTTGTGCTGGCTAAAGCACAATCCGCTTGAGCTCATTAGGTCAAAAAGTTTTTTTCAACAAAACTTGCTGTTTTATTTTGTTGTTGAGTATTTCATGCAAATCAACATGACCGATGACCCGTTTGAATCCTTAACCGAAGTCAGCATACAAATCCTATTAACCTTGTTGTTTATAGGATTTATCTTATATATAAACAAAACCCTGTACGCGTACTTTCAGGTTGCCACCTCGCTATTGGTGTGTGCCAATGTCATTTCCTTATTTGTAATCCCCATCCTGATTTGGCTCACGGTCAGCGAAGCCCTGCTCAGTTATTACAGCCTGGGGCTGCTGTTTATTTGGGAATTTACCGTGTTAGCCTATGTTTATCGGCAAGTGTTAGCCATCAACCTTGCCGCCAGTTGGGCCTTGACGGCACTCTATTTTACTATCACTTACTTAGGTGCGTTTGCCATTGGGCAAATGATTATCTAAACCCACAACTGCTGCCCGCCCGCACAACCCGTTCACTTGGATTTTAACATTTCGCCCCCACTATCAGCCCCAAGATGGCGGCGGATTTGGCGATGGTGCGCAAATCACCCTCCCCTGACCGTAAGCCACTTAATAGGCCACAGGCACTTGCCTAATCGGGCGTTGTCATAAATAATGGCAATCCCGACTGAAGTCACTCAAGCAACGATTTTTTGCTTTACATGCGCCTATGTTACGATTTTAATATAAACCTTTTATTGAGAGGCTATAAATGACCAAAGTGACATCCAAATCAACCCCCAAAACACCCAGCAACCCGACTGGCACAGAAACCGACACCGACGATGATGACATCTTTGAGGGCGGGGATTTCGTCTCTTTAAACGAAAGCATTGAAGAAGAAACCGTCAAACGCGATTCGCGTCGCAAAATTGAAATTTACTGGGAAAAAAAGCGGCTAAAAGAACAGTTTGAAGACTTTGATGAATCTGAATTCGGTTTCTAAGCCTAATTCAGTTCAGCCCACAGCTCTGTTAAGACTGGACTATCAAAAACATTTCCCACCCTACCCTTGCGCTGAATAAGCTCTACCGCTTGAGTTTTTTCAGCCTAATTCCACGCCAGCAAGCGCGCATTCTACCGTTTGCTTTCTGATTTCATGCCGATTGCCTACAAATTGCATTTGCACTACCTTAACTGCCTTATGTTTGTAGGCCCAAGCAATAAACACCGTACCCACTGGCTTAGCTGCCGAGCCTCCCCCAGGGCCGGCTATACCTGTCACGGCACACGCACAATCGGCATCACTATGGGCCAACGCCCCCGCTGCCATTTCGCCAGCGGTCTGAGGGCTAACTGCGCCAAATTCGGCCAACGTTGCCGGGTTGACCGCCAGCATCTGCACTTTTGCGGCATTGCTATAAGTGACAAAGCCCCTGTCAAACCAGGCCGAACTCCCGGCAATTTCCGTTATTATTTGCGCGATATAGCCGCCCGTACACGATTCGGCAGTGGCGATTTTTTGCCCGTGCGCACTCAACAAGCTGCCTAACTGTCCGGCGAGTGCAATTAATTCCTGATCCATAGCGTGGCCTCCGCGCACCATAAACTGACTATAAACCCATGAGTATAAAACAAAACCCTGCCGATACCCACACGCCGATGATGCAGCAATATCTGCGCATTAAGGCCGCACATCCCGACACCTTATTGTTTTATCGCATGGGGGATTTTTACGAACTGTTTTTTGCCGATGCCCAAAAAGCCGCGCAAATTTTAGACATCACCCTCACCAGCCGTGGCCAATCCGGTGGTATGCCGATACCGATGGCGGGCATCCCGTATCACGCCGCCGAAGGTTATTTGGCAAAATTGCTCAGAAACGGCGAATCGGTTGCGATCTGCGAACAAATTGGTGATCCCGCCACCAGCAAAGGCCCGGTAGAACGCAAAGTGGTGCGCATCGTCACCCCTGGCACAGTCACCGACGAAGCCTTGCTGGAAGAGCGCAAAGACAACCTGTTGCTGGCTGTCCACGCCCACAACGACACCCACGGCCTCGCCAGCTTGGATTTGACTAGCGGTCGCTTTGTGTTGCAACAAGTTGATTCTTTAGACCAACTGCTCAGTGAATTAGGCCGCTTAAATCCGGCGGAATTATTGTTTAGTGAAGACTGGCCCTTACCCGCCGCCATCCAACAGCGTAGCGGCTTGTGCCGTCGGCCACCGTGGCATTTTGATCCCGAAAGTGCCAAACAGCGGGTGTTACAACAATTTAACACCCTCGACTTACAAGGCTTTGGTTGCACCCACTTACCCATAGCGATAGCCGCTGCCGGGGCGTTGTTGTTGTATGTTAAAGATACCCAGCAAAGCGCATTGCCGCATATCCAAGGCATCCGCACCGAACACAGCAGTGACGCGATTATGCTCGATGCCGCCAGCCGCCGTAATTTGGAATTGGATTACCACCCTAGCGGACACTTACAGTACACCTTGTTTGGCGTGTTGGACAAAACCGCCACCGCGATGGGTAGCCGCTGTTTACAGCGCTGGCTAAACCGCCCGTTACGCACGACAGCCTTGCTTAACGACCGTTATGCCTGTGTCGCCAGCCTGTTGGCAGCACAGTTGTTTAAGGACGTATCCAGCCAATTGCGCCAAGTGGGCGACATAGAGCGCATCAGCTCACGGATAGCCCTAAAAACCGCGCGTCCGCGTGATTTGTTGGTGTTGCGCAATACCTTGGCAGTGTTGCCGCAGTTACAGCAAGTCTTGGCGGCAAATGACAACCCGCAATTGACCACATTAAGCCAGCACATTGGCGAACAACCGACGCTGTTGGCACTTTTACAACGCGCCCTGATC
>JABFST010000340.1 GCA_013140465.1 Methylococcaceae bacterium | reverse complement strand
ACGCATAGAACCCAGAAATGCGACCTTGTATTACAAGCTGGCCTTATTGCGCTTAAAGCAATCAAAACCCCGCTTGGCAGAAGACTTGGCGAAAAAAGCCGCCATCCTAGCCGCCAGAGATGCGGGCCTGAAAAAACACAGCTGGCTGTTAGTGGCAAGGGCCAGGGAAGTGCAAGGCGACATTAAGGGCGGCAAAGAAGCTAGGGCCAAGGCTGAAAAGTTTTAGGCGCGGCGCACTGTTGCACGCTTTAATCAGCACTACCCGTAGCACTTGCCAGTATGTGATAATAATTAAGTAACGCTAGCCAACTCTTCTAACCGATTGGGCATAAATGATGGATGACAACAAAAAGAAAGCATTAGGCGCAGCCCTGATGCAGATTGAAAAGCAGTTTGGTAAAGGCTCGGTCATGCGCATGGGCGATGTCGCCGCTTCGCGCGATATTGATGTCGTGTCCACAGGTTCTTTGGGCTTGGATATTGCCCTAGGCTGCGGCGGTTTGCCACGCGGACGGGTGATTGAAATTTATGGCCCGGAATCGTCCGGCAAAACCACGCTGACCTTACAAGTGATTGCCGAAATGCAAAAACTGGGCGGCACAGCGGCGTTTGTTGATGCAGAACATGCGTTGGATCCCGGTTATGCGGAAAAAATCGGCGTTAATGTCGATGAGTTGCTGGTATCGCAACCCGACACAGGCGAACAAGCCTTAGAAATCACCGATATGCTGGTGCGTTCAGGGGCTGTGGACGTGGTAGTCATCGACTCGGTGGCGGCTTTAACCCCTAAAGCCGAAATTGAAGGCGATATGGGCGATTCGCACATGGGCCTGCAAGCACGGTTGATGTCGCAAGCCTTGCGCAAGCTGACGGGCAACATCAAACGCTCGAACACCTTAGTCATTTTCATCAACCAAATCCGTATGAAAATTGGCGTGATGTTTGGCAGCCCAGAAACCACCACGGGCGGTAACGCATTAAAGTTCTACGCGTCGGTGCGCCTCGACATCCGCCGCATAGGTTCGGTTAAAAAAGGCGAAGAAGTGATCGGCAACGAAACCCGCGTCAAAGTCGTCAAAAACAAAGTTGCGCCACCGTTTAGACAAGCTGAATTCGAGATTTTATACGGCGAAGGCATTTCCTTTATGGGCGAATTGGTGGACTTGGGCGTGAGCTACGGCTTTATCCAAAAAGCGGGGTCTTGGTATAGTTACGGCGATGAAAAAATCGGCCAAGGCAAAGACAATGTCAAAAACTTTTTGAAAGAACACCCTGAAAAAGCCAAAGAAATTGAGGCCAAAATCAGGACAGAAGCCTTCAAAAAGCCATTGCCGATGGTCGCAGAAATTGCCGCCGAGCTTGATGACCTCTAACAACAGCACCCCCGAGCAAGCCATCACTGCCGCCTGTTTGCGCTTGTTGGCGCGGCGCGAACACAGCCAAAAAGAGTTGCAGACCAAACTGTCCGCCAAAGGCTGGTCTATAGACGAGCTGCCGCCAGTGTTGGCGGCCTTGGCGGAACAAGGTTGGCAAAGCGATAGCCGTTATGCCGAAAGCTACGCGCGGTCGCGCTTATTAAAAGGTTATGGCCCGGTGCTGATCGCCTATGAGCTGCGCCAAAAAGGCGCGGCTGAGATTGACCTAGATGCCTTGGTGCAAACCGTGGCGGGCAGTTGGCAAGCGTTGTTGGCACAGGTGTACGAGAAAAAATATGGCAGCGATGCCCTACCCGACCGTCAAGAATGGGCAAAACGCAGCCGTTTTTTATTACAGCGCGGTTTTTCCGGCACGATGGTCAGCAGCTTCTATCAGCAGTTAAACACTAAAATCCAGGGTGCGTTATAAGCACCGTTTATCACTCACGTTAATACCATGAAAAAAATGACTAGCGCCCAGCTGCGCACCGCCTTCTTGGACTTCTTTGCCCAACGCGGGCATTCCATAGAGCCTTCCAGTTCCCTCGTGCCGGGCAATGACCCGACCTTATTGTTCACCAACGCAGGTATGGTGCAGTTTAAGGACGTGTTTTTGGGCAGGGAACAACGGGCGTTTACCAAAGCGGCGACCAGTCAGCGCTGTGTGCGGGCGGGCGGCAAACATAACGACCTGGAAAATGTCGGCTATACCGCCCGCCACCACACGTTTTTTGAAATGCTGGGCAATTTTAGTTTTGGCGATTATTTCAAAAAAGACGCCATCCATTACGCGTGGGACTTCTTAACCAAAGAATTGGAAATCCCGGCCGAAAAACTGTGGATTACCGTGTTTGAAGAAGATGCCGAAGCCGAACAGATATGGCTGCACGATGTCGGCGTATCCGCGCAACGGTTTTCCAAAATCGGCGCAAAAGATAATTTTTGGTCGATGGGTGATGTCGGCCCTTGTGGCCCTTGCACCGAAATTTTTTATGACCACGGTGAAAACATCCCGGGTGGCCCGCCGGGTTCGCCTGACGAAGACGGCGACCGCTATATCGAAGTCTGGAACTTGGTGTTTATGCAGTACGACCGCGCTGCCGACGGCACGCTCACGCCGTTGCCGAAACCGTCTGTGGATACAGGCATGGGCTTGGAACGCATCAGTGCCGTCTTGCAAGGCTTGCATAACAATTACGAAATCGATTTGTTCCAACCCGTGCTCAAAGCCGCTGCCAAATTGGCGGGTACAGACGACTTAACCTTAAGCTCTTTGCGCGTGATTGCCGACCATATCCGCTCCTGCGCGTTTTTAATCGCCGATGGCGTGATGCCTTCTAACGAAGGCCGAGGTTATGTGTTGCGCCGCATCATCCGCCGCGCGATACGCCACGGTTATCGCTTAGGCATCCATGAAGTGTTTTTCTTCCAATTGGTGGCCCCGTTGGCAGACGAAATGGGCTTGGCATTTCCTGAATTAAAAGCCGCGCAAGCCCAAGTGGAGCGCGTGTTGAAAAAAGAAGAAGAACGCTTTGCCGAAACTTTAGGGCTGGGCATGAAAATCTTGGAAGCCTGTGTCGCCAAACTCGAAGGCACAGTCATCCCCGGCGAAACCGTGTTCCAGTTGTACGACACTTATGGCTTTCCGGTCGATTTAACTGCCGATTTTGCCCGCGAAAACAATCTGACTGTCGATCATGCAGGCTTTGAAACCGCCATGTCCGCCCAGCGCGACCGCGCCCGTTCCGCCAGCAGTTTCGGCGCCGATTACGACCAAGACATCAAACTCGACAGCCAAACCGAATTTACGGGCTACACCCAATTGCACGATGACGTGCATATCGTCGGCTTATTCAAGGAAGGTCAAGCCGTCGATAGCTTAAGCGCGGGCGAACAAGGTATAGTCGTGTTGGACAAAACCCCGTTCTATGCCGAATCCGGCGGTCAAATAGGCGACAGCGGGCAAATTGCCACGGAGTCTGCCGTATTTACCGTCAGCGATACCCAAAAACAAGGCGGCACGCTGTTTTTGCATACGGGCAAAGTCAAATCCGGGACTTTAAGCACAGGCCAAGTGTGTGTTGCAGAAGTCAATGCCGAACACCGCAAAGCCACCGAACTCAACCATTCCGCGACCCATTTGTTACACGCCGCGTTACGGCAAACCTTGGGCGAACACGTCACGCAAAAAGGCTCTTTAGTCAACACCGAACGCCTACGGTTTGACTTTGCCCATTTTGAACCCGTCACTGCGGGCGAAATTGACACCCTAGAACGCCTGGTCAATACCCAAATCCGCTTAAACAACCCCGTCAACGCCCAAATCATGGCGAAAGACCAAGCCGTACAAGCAGGTGCGATGGCCTTGTTTGGCGAAAAATACGGCGACGAAGTGCGCGTGTTGACGATTGGCACATTTTCTACCGAGTTGTGCGGCGGCACTCATGTTGAACGCGCGGGTGACATCGGTTGCTTTAAAATCATCAGCGAAACCGGTGTCGCGGCGGGCGTAAGACGTATTGAAGCCGTCACAGGTGCGGCGTGTATCGACTGGATAGCCCAGCGTGACCAAGCCCTAGGCCGTATTGCCGGGGTGTTAAAAAGCCCTATCGACAAAACCGCCGA
>JABFST010000363.1 GCA_013140465.1 Methylococcaceae bacterium | reverse complement strand
GGCCGACAAAAAACCCAAACACTTTGTCTTTGCCGCTGCGGTATTGTTCGACTTGGCCTAGGTTGTCGGCGATGATTTTGTCGATGATGGCTTCGATTGCGCCAGTGTCGGTGATTTGTTTTAAGCCTTGTTCGGCGATGATGTCGTCGGCGCTGGCGGTGCTTTGCCAGAGGGCTTCAAACACTTGTTTGCCGATTTTGCCGGAGATGGTGTTGTCGCTGATGCGCACCAGCAAACCTGCCAAGCGTTGGGCGTCTATCGGCGAGTCGGTGATTTCCAGCCCGGCTTTATTCAGCGCGGCGGACAATTCGCCAATAATCCAATTGGCGCACAATCGGGGTTCTGAGCCCGATGCCGCGAGTACGGCCTCAAAGTAGTCGGCGAGTTGCCGTGTTGAGGTCAGGATGCCCGCGCTTTCGTCGTCGAGTTTGAAGCTGTCTTTAAAGCGTTGTTTTTTGGCATCCGGCAATTCCGGCAGTTCGGCTTTGATGTGCGCTTTAAACTCGTCGCTGATGATGACGGGCAACAGGTCGGGGTCGGGGAAGTAGCGGTAATCGTTGGCTTCTTCTTTGCTGCGCATGGAGCGGGTTTCGTCTTTAACGGAATCGTAGAGCCGTGTTTCTTGTACGACTTTGCCGCCGCTTTCGATGAGTTCGATTTGCCGTTCGATTTCGTGGTTGATGGCTTTTTCGACAAACTTGAACGAGTTGATGTTTTTGATTTCGGCGCGGGTACCAAACGCGGCTTGGCCTTTGGGGCGCACGGAGACGTTGGCATCGCAACGGAAAGAGCCTTCTTGCATATTGCCGTCGCAAATCCCTAAGTAGCGCACCAGTTCGTGCAATTTGCGCATATAGGCCACGGCTTCTTTGGCGGAGCGCATATCGGGTTCGGAGACGATTTCCAGCAGCGGCGTTCCGGCGCGGTTTAAATCGATGCCCGATAGGCCATGAAAGTTTTCGTGCAGCGATTTTCCGGCATCTTCTTCAAGGTGCGCACGGGTAACGCCTATGCGTTTGCTGACACCGTCAACGTCGATGTCCAAATGCCCGTTGCCGACTATCGGCAAATCCATTTGGCTGATTTGGTAGCCTTTGGGCAAGTCGGGGTAGAAGTAGTTTTTGCGTGCAAACACCGAATACGGGGCGATATGTGCTTCTATTGCCATGCCAAAAATCACCGCCATGCGCACGGCTTCTTGGTTTAACACAGGCAATACACCCGGCAAGCCTAAATCGACGGCACAGGCTTGGGTGTTAGGCTCGGCGCCATAGGCGGTGGCGGCACCGGAAAAGATTTTTGATTGTGTGGCTAGTTGGGTGTGTATTTCTAGGCCGATCACTGTTTCCCATTCCATTTTTAGGCTCCTTTAAGCAAAACCGTGTGGGGTGTGTTGATGATGAGCGGTCACTTGTTGATATTGGTGGGCGATATTCAACAACTGCGCTTCGGCAAAATAATTACCAATAATTTGTAAGCCGACGGGCATGTCCGCTGCGTAACCCACGGGGATGGACAGCGCGGGCACACCTGCCAAGTTGATAGCGATGGTGTAGATGTCGGACAAGTACATTTCAATCGGATTCGCCATTTTTTCGCCGATGCCAAACGCGGTGCTGGGCGTGACCGGCCCCATGATGACATCGACTTCTGCCAAGGCGTTTTTAAAGTCTTGGGTAATCAGACGGCGGACTTTTTGGGCTTTTATGTAATAAGCATCGTAATAACCTGCCGATAAGGCATAAGTGCCCATCAGGATACGGCGTTTGACTTCTTTGCCAAAACCCTCGCCGCGTGACCGGGTGTATAAGTCCGTCAAATCCACCGGGTTAGCGCAACGGTAGCCATAACGCACCCCATCAAAACGCGATAAGTTGGCGGAACATTCAGCCGGGGCGATAACGTAATACGCAGGTATCGCCAGTTTCAGGTTGGGCATGGAAATGTCTTTAACGGTTGCGCCCAGTTTGCGGTATTCGGCGATGGCTAGTTCCAGCGTCGCGGCAATAGCAGGATCCAAACCTTCGCCAAAAAATTCTTTGGGCAAGCCGATAGTCAAGCCCGTCAGCGGGGCGTTTAAGCCAGCGCAATAATCGGGTACGGGGACATCGACGCTGGTGGAGTCTTTAGCATCAAACCCTGCCATCGCTTGCAGCATAATCGCGGCATCTTCGGCACTATTGGTCATTGGCCCGCCTTGGTCCAAGCTGGAGGCATAGGCAATCATGCCGTAACGCGACACCCGCCCGTAAGTGGGTTTTAAGCCCGTGATACCGCATAAGGCCGCAGGTTGGCGGATAGAACCACCCGTATCCGTACCCGTCGCGCACACTGCCAAACGCGCGGCAACCGCAGCGGCAGAACCGCCTGACGACCCGCCCGGCACTTTGGTTTTATCCCACGGATTTTTGACCGCACCGTAATAGCTTGTTTCGTTGGACGATCCCATTGCAAATTCGTCCATGTTCAGCTTGCCTAAAGACACCGCCCCGGCATTGTTGAGCTTGTCAACCACGGTGGCGTTATACGGCGCGATAAAGTTGTCGAGCATTTTAGAGCCGCAGCTGGTTTTTACGCCTAGCGTGCAAAAGATGTCTTTTTGGGCGATGGGGATGCCCGTCAGCAACTCTGCCGTGCCATCCGCCAAACGCACATCGGCGGCTTGCGCTTGTTGCAGGGCAAGTTCAGGGGTGACGGTAATAAAGGCGTTTAAGTCTTGGTGTTGGTCTATGCGTTGCAAAAACGCTTGGGTCAGTTCGACGCTGGAAAACGCGCCAGTGCGCAATCCTTGGGCGAGTTCTACTAAACTTTTGGTGTGCATGGTGTCGTCCTGTTACTCAATCACTTTAGGGACTAAATACAATCCCGCTTCCACTTGCGGGGCGATAGCTTGAAAATGTTCGCGCTGGTTGGTTTCTGTCACCACATCGGCGCGTAGGCGTTGCGCCTGATCCATAGGGTGCGCCATTGGTTCGATGCCGTCGGTGTTTAACGCGCTCATTTGCGTCATTAAGTCCAACATGCCGGACAAATCCTGCGCCAACGATTGGACATCTTGTTGGTTTATGCCTAAACGCGCCAAATGCGCAATTTTATTTACTTCTTCTGCCGATAACGACATGTTGGGTCTCCATTATGGTATTAAAGCGTGCTGCGGGGGGAGTCCATTTGGGCAATGGCCTGTCTGGGTGTCGGCGGCAGCGGCCACCTGTGTGTTGGCTATGTGCAGGGCAAAACGGGGTTTTGCACAGCTTTGTATATTACTACAAATAGCGGGCTAATCGCTTGCCCAAATGCTGGCGGGCTGGGTTTTGCAAGGCAATCCTACTCTGGACTAGCTGACCGCTATTGTTAACGTGCTGCGAAATACCCTGCACGTTATATCAGTGTGCAAACGGTTTCTTGTGGATGATTTTGTATCGTGTTGGTTAGGGTGTTGGCGCATTTGTTGGGGTTCGCAACGCTCATCCAAGGGCTTAGTGGTGTCCGAATAGGCATTGCCATTGGAGTTATCCGAAGCCATTACCGAATCTGAACATTGAAATGGCGGGCACGAAAAGCATGTGTCCCACCTACAAGACTATCGGTATCCGCCCTACGTCGATACGCCTTACGCGTTCCTAATACAAGCCAAAACGCGGTTTTCGGTCGCGCTCGCGTAGCGATTTAATTAATTCGTGGATTCTTCTCTGTCGTAATCATCCGCTACAGTTATCCCTTTCCTTAAAGTAATCGATTCAATAATTCATCACGGCTGATATTAAGATGCTGGGCAACATCATTTAATATCGCTGATAACGTGCCTGTTTTTAATGGATTATGCGCGGGAATTGTTATGTGATGTATACCATTTTGTGAAGTGCTTAGTCGGATATGGCTACCTGTTTGCCGCGTTACTTGATAGCCTTGCACTTCTAAAATTGTAACTATTCAGAGCGACTTCTAATAAGTCAAATTTACCGTAGGCTGAGCGGAGTCGAAGCCGGTTTGTTCGCTTCGACTCCGCTCAGCGAACGGCTGTTGTGCCCCGGATGCTGAATAGTTACC
>JABFST010000402.1 GCA_013140465.1 Methylococcaceae bacterium | reverse complement strand
AGGTCCGCATTGGTGTTGTTCATAACGATCCATAAGGCTGTAATAAAAGTCTGGATACATTAATCAAGCAAGATGTCGGTTTCGTGTCGGATTGATGACGCAAGCATGACGCGATGGTTAAATTTTAATGACAAGGAGGGGGTGTAGCCTGCCAGTTGGAGTGCAACGGCTTTAGCCGTTGCCGTGCGGTAATCCGGCCCTAATGTTGTAGAACCTCAAGGCCCACAGCCGCATAGGGTGCAATAGGTGCAGCCGTAGGGTCATATCCTGGGGTTCATATAGGCACGGCAACGTCTCAAGCCGTTGCACTCCAACCGTGTTGCACCCTACGAGCCTTTAAGGGGGTTTCTGCTTATTTCCTGCTGCCTTTAATGCGGCAATCTGGTCTTTAGCCTTGGGTTAGTTGCTTGTGCTTCCGCATGCGCTCTCTCGTCTTTGTTCGGATAGAAAAGTTGCTGACTATAGATAGTCAGCTAACCTCCCCTTTTGCGGTATTTTACGATTGCACTTATGAGTTGAATGTAAGATGTATTGTAGTAACAAAAAGTATTTAAGCAATTATCGGCAGTAAATACTCCTGTAGCCTTAGGTGGCTGCCGTGTGCCGGAACAAGGCTATAAAAAAGCCCGTTTGCGCCTACACGCAAACGGGCTTTAGGCTAAAAATGGATGGTGCTTAGGCTTTACGGCGCTTTGTCGCCAACAGGCCAACTACGGCGGGTATGAATAACAACAACGTTTCTGTCTCGGGTACAGGAGCCGTAACAGTCACTTCAGTTGCGTTGATTTGTACGGCATTGAAAGTGTTGCTGCTAGCCCAAGAACTGCCAGCATTAGTTGAAAAGCGGTAGCCCAGGGAAGTGATACCAGATACCGCTGTAAGTGCTGACAAAGGACTGTAGGCATTCCAATACATCCCAGCTACGTTACCAATATCAGAACTTAGCCTAAACCAATACGAGGTGTTGGCACTTAAGGTATAGTTTGCCGTAAAAGTGAGCAACGTTGATGGCGTACCATTGTCCATACTAATGGGTGCAAAAGCCGCCAATAAGCTACCCGGATTTCCTGCATTGTTTGAGTATATTCCGCCAGTGAAAGTATGGCTTGCACCAGACGTGTTTGCCATGTACGCCTGCAAAGAATCAAACCGCAAATCTGCGCTGCCAGTGGTTAGCCCTACCGCCTTGGTATTTGAAGTCGCACTTAAGGTAGTACCTATAGTTGTAGTATTCCCTGAAAAATTGCCTAATATCACGGTTGCTTGTGCGGCGGATATAGCTGACAACGATAACATGCCAGCAATCAGGGTATTTTGTAAAAATTTAGCCATAAGAAATGATTCCGAAGAGGGTATAAATAACAATAATCAATGGTATTGAAACCGCTGGAAAAAAAAGTAGAAAAAAACAGTGTATTTTAAGTGCACGGCAAACCAAAAAAGTTGGCTACGGCATAAAACACCGCATATTCTACCCCCCCCTGAATTTGACAAGTTATTTGGCGGTGGTTGGGTTAATCCTTAAACCGACCAATGCCCTGAATTTGACCTTATCGCTCAATGCCTTAGTCCACTCTCAGGTAACATACCTTTAGTTGTAGGCAATAGCGGCAGACCTGCGATTAATGATAAGTAGGTAGGTCTGGCACATGCTTTTCGTACCCGACATTTCGGGGTTGTTGTGGCAACAACCATAGAATTGCTCGCCGCCGTTACTTCATCGGATAACCGAAATGTCGGGCAACGATAACGCTGTTGCCCGACACGACTGGACTTCCACCAGCTAGCTGACTATCATGCCAGTCGCACCGCAATAGGCTACGCTATTGCACCCGACCTCATTGCAAAAGAGGCATAAGCTATGAACCTTGCCGAAAGCATTTATCAACACAGTCTCAAGCTCCCTGAAACCGCAGTGCGTGAAGCATTGGATTTCATCGAATTTCTGGAACTACGTTATGCGCCGAAACCTACCGACACAAAACAGCGGAACGACACCGAAGCTTTTCTTGCTGCGATAGCGGGCGGTTTGAGCGACGATTTCCCCGATGATATTAACGACGATGACTTGGGTATTGATGCCCTATGAGACTGTGAAAGAATTAACGTAAGCTTGCTCATCGGACTGAAAAAACATGTTTTTTCACTCCAGTCTATAATTAAAACAAAGGCTTACGAAAATAAAATACACCTTTTTGTGAGTATTTGAAAAACTTTCACAGTCTCCTACGCGAGGCAATGGACTGATAAACTATTTGCTTGATACTAAAGAGCGAGCCATTTATGAACAACCCACTTAAAACCCTCCCCGAATTTGCCAGCGTACAGGAAGAGCAACGCTTTTGGGAAAGTCACGATAGCAGCGACTACCTCGACTGGAGCCAAGCGCAGCGCGTGGTATTGCCCAACCTAAAACCCAGCACCAAAACCATCTCGCTACGCCTACCCCAACATTTGCTGGATTCAATTAAAGTGGCGGCAGATTAGCACGGCAACATCTAAAGCCGTTGTACTCCAGCTGTGTTGCACCCTGCGGCGCTTTAAGCGCTGTATCCTCTGATTTCAGATAGGCACGGCAACGTCTAAAGCCGTTGCACTCCGCCCGTATTACAACCTACACCTCTGTAGCAAATAAATTCCCCCCTACAATTTGTCCCTCGCGGCTCATGTCCGCCATAAACCCTACATCCCTCCAACAATTGTTGTAAACACAACGCTGTCTGTTATCGGCATACAAAAAAATAGTCCTTGTAATTCATGTATTTAAGTTAATTTTTCAAGTTGGCATAGGCGTTGCTTAATACTAATTGTCATTAACAACAACGTCCTAACGAGGAGAAGATCATGGCATTACGTCAATGTGCAATATACGGTAAAGGTGGAATTGGTAAGTCTACGACTACGCAAAACTTGGTTTCTGCATTGGCAGAATTGGGCAACAGCGTGATGATCGTGGGCTGTGACCCAAAAGCTGACTCTACCCGTTTGATCCTTCATGCTAAAGCCCAAACCACTATCATGAGCCTTGCCGCTGAAGCAGGCAGTGTTGAAGATTTGGAATTGGAAGATGTTTTGAAAGCGGGCTACCGCAACATTAAATGTGTGGAATCCGGCGGCCCAGAACCTGGGGTTGGCTGTGCGGGCCGTGGCGTTATCACGGCAATTAACTTTCTTGAAGAAGAAGGGGCTTACGATGATGACTTGGACTTCGTTTTTTATGATGTACTTGGGGATGTTGTGTGTGGTGGCTTTGCCATGCCAATCCGTGAAAACAAGGCGCAAGAAATTTATATCGTCTGCTCGGGCGAAATGATGGCGATGTACGCTGCCAACAACATTGCTAAAGGTATCGTGAAATATGCGAACTCCGGCAGTGTACGGTTAGCGGGTTTGATCTGCAACTCGCGTGAAACTGCGCGTGAAGACGAACTGATTTCAGCCTTGGCGGCGAAATTGGGCACTACGATGATCCACTTCGTACCGCGTGACAACGTCGTGCAACGTGCAGAAATCCGTCGTATGACCGTTATCGAGTACGAACCAGGCGCTAAACAAGCCGAAGAATACCGCCAATTGGCCACCAAAATCCGCGACAACAAAAACTTCGTCATTCCAACTCCTATCACGATGGATGAGTTGGAAGAACTGATGATGGAATTCGGCATTATCGACGACGTAGATGAATCTATCGTCGGCGTGTCTGCCGCTGCGGAAGCAACTGCTTAACATCAGACCACTGTAGGGGCGCAACTTACGCAACAAGACGCGTTAAATTTAGACGCAATAGTTGCGTCTCTACAGATTTTTTATCCTAAAACCTGCCAGTTGGGGGATTACCCACGGCATTAGTAGGAGATACTCATGGCTGCTCTAACCAAAGAAGAGACCGAAGCGCTGATTCAAGAAGTGCTGGACGTCTACCCCGCGCAAGCAAAAAAAGACCGCGCCAAGCATTTGGCGGTCAACGATCAATCGCTTGAAAAATCTAATAAATGTATTACCTCTAACCGTAAATCCCAACCGGGTACGATGACCATCCGTGGTTGTGCTTATGCAGGTTCTAAGGGTGTGGTTTGGGGCCCTATTAAAGATATGATCCATATCTCACACGGCCCTGTTGGTTGCGGACAATATTCCCGCGCTGGTCGCCGTAACTATTATGTTGGCACTACAGGTGTCAATACCTTCGGTACGATGAACTTTACCTCTGATTTTACCGAAAAAGACATCGTTTTCGGCGGCGACAAAAAGCTGGCGAAAATCATCACTGAAATTGAGGGCTTGTTCCCTCTGCACAAAGGCATCAGCATCCAGTCCGAATGTCCGATTGGTTTGATTGGTGACGATATTGAAGCGGTTGCCAAAAAAGGCAACAAAGAAATCGGCAAACCCGTTGTGCCTGTGCGTTGCGAAGGCTTCCGGGGCGTGTCGCAATCATTGGGCCATCACATTGCCAACGACGCAATCCGGGACTGGGTATTGGAAAACCGCGACGGCGACGAAAGCTTTCCGACCACGCCTTATGATGTCGCTGTTATCGGCGATTACAACATCGGTGGTGATGCGTGGGCATCGCGCACTTTGTTGGAAGAAATGGGCCTGCGTGTAGTTGCCCAATGGTCTGGCGACGGCACCATAGCGGAAATGGAAAAAACCCCAAAAGTGAAGTTAAACCTGATCCATTGCTACCGCTCAATGAACTACATCGCCCGGCACATGGAAGAAAAGTACAAAATCCCTTGGATTGAGTACAACTTTTTTGGCCCTACCAAAATCGCCGAATCCTTACGCAAAATTGCCGCTTTGTTTGATGAAACCATCCAAGCCGGTGCTGAGCGGGTGATTGCCAAATACCAGGCCGAATACGACGCGGTTATCGCCAAGTACAAACCTCGCCTGCAAGGCAAACGTGTGATGTTGTATGTCGGTGGTTTGCGCCCCCGCCATGTGATTGGTGCTTATGAAGATTTGGGCATGGAAGTGGTCGGTACAGGCTATGAATTTGGTCACAACGACGATTACGACCGTACTATTAAAGAAATGGGCAACACCACGTTGATTTATGACGACGTGACTGGGTACGAATTTGAAGAATTCGTCAAACGCGTCAAACCCGATTTGATTGGTTCTGGCATTAAAGAAAAATACATTTTCCAAAAAATGGGCATTCCGTTCCGGCAAATGCACTCTTGGGATTATTCCGGCCCTTATCACGGTTATGACGGTTTCGCCATTTTCGCCCGCGATATGGACATGACCCTGAACAACCCCTGCTGGAAACAAGTGCAAGTGCCTTGGAAAACCGCAGAAGCCGACAAAGTGGCAGTCGCTGCTGGCGCGTAGTGTATTTGCAGTGCAGCTTGGGTTGCCGTTTTTAGTTAAATCCCCATCCAAGCTGCGCCTTTATTACTTCAACCGTTGTCCACAGATGAGTGGCGCGTAGGAGCTTATCATGAGTCAAGAAATCGAAAACATCAAAGCCAGTTATCCTTTGTTCCGTAATGATGAATATAAAGAAAACCTGGCGAACAAACGTGAGGCTTACGAAGAGCGTCACCCCCAAACCAAAATTGATGAAGTGTTCCAATGGACGACTACCCAAGAATACCAAGACCTCAATTTTAACCGCGAAGCCCTGACCGTCAACCCGGCTAAAGCGTGCCAACCCTTAGGCGCGGTGTTGTGTGCCTTGGGCTTTGAAAAAACCATGCCTTATGTGCATGGCTCGCAAGGCTGTGTGGCGTATTTTCGCACCTACTTCAACCGCCATTTTAAAGAACCTGTGGCCTGTGTATCGGATTCAATGACCGAAGATGCGGCGGTATTTGGCGGACAAAAAAACATGATGGCGGGTTTGGAAAACTGCAAAGCCTTGTACAAGCCTGAAGTGATTGCCGTATCCACGACCTGTATGGCAGAAGTTATTGGTGACGACTTAAACGCGTTCATCAACAACGCCAAAAAAGCCGGACATGTTGAACAAGATTTCCCCACCCCGTTTGCCCATACCCCCAGTTTTGTCGGTAGCCACACCACCGGTTGGGACAATATGTTTGAAGGCATGGCGAAGTATTTCACGCTTAACCACATGACCGACAAACAAGTGGGCAGCAACGGCAAAATCAACTTGGTGCCTGGCTTTGAAACCTATCTGGGCAACTTCCGCGTTATCCACCGCATGATGAAAGAAATGGGCGTGGATTACAGCTTGCTGAGCGATCCGTCTGAAGTGTTGGATACCCCTGCTGACGGCACTTTCCGCATGTATGCGGGCGGCACGACCCAAGCTGAAATCAAA
Source organism: Methylococcaceae bacterium (assembly GCA_013140465.1). Lineage (GTDB taxonomy): Bacteria > Pseudomonadota > Gammaproteobacteria > Methylococcales > Methylomonadaceae > Methylobacter_C. The sequence continues at coordinate 9,655 of JABFST010000402.1, read as the reverse complement.
GATGCGCCTAACGCGATTGACACCTTGTTGTTACAGCCTTGGCAGTTGGAAAAAACCAAAAAGTTTGTGCAAACCATCTGGCATCAACCTGCCACCGCCATCAACATCCCTATGGGGCTGCAATGGACCGATGACTTTTTGATGAAAATCTCCGAGCTGACTGGCAAACCTATTCCTGCCTCATTAGAGTTGGAACGCGGACGCTTGGTGGACATGATGACCGACTCGCACACTTGGCTGCACGGCAAACGTTTCTCTTACTATGGCGATGCTGATTTTGTCATGGGCTTGACCAAATTCTTGCTGGAAATGGGTGCTGAACCCGCAGACGTGTTGTGCAACCACGCCAACAAACGGTGGTTGAAAGCGATGGAAAAACTCCTGAAAGATTCGCCTTACGGACAAAACACCAAAGTCCATATCGGCAAAGATTTGTGGCACTTTAGATCCTTAGTGTTCACCAACAAACCCGATTTTATGATAGGCAACTCTTACGGCAAATTTATCCAACGCGACACCTTCTATAAAGGTGAAGAGTTTGAAGTGCCATTAATCCGCATCGGTTTCCCCATTTTTGACCGCCACCATTTACATCGCATGACCACATTGGGTTATGAAGGCGCCATCTATATGCTGACGACGATTGTAAATGCCGTGTTGGAACAATTGGATAAAGAAACCAAAGGCATGGGTACAACGGATTATAACTACGATTTAATCCGCTAGGGCAAGCCCACTTAAGCCTGAAAGCAAAACCTGCGCGGATTACCGCGCAGGTTTTCAACTTGACTACGATGGATTTATTGTAACTATTCAGCATCTGGGGCACAACAGTCGTTCGCTGAGCGGAACAGCCGTTCACTGAGCGGAACAGCCGTTCACTGAGCGGAACAGCCGTTCACTGAGCGGAATAGCCGTTCGCTGAGCGGAGTCGAAGCGAACAAACCGGCTTCGACTCCGCTCAGCCTACGGTAAAGACTCCGCTCAGCCTACGGTAAATTTGACTTATTAGAAGTCGCTCTGAATAGTTACGATTTATTAATACTGCAACGGAGAACGCTATGCCCAGTGTCATGTTAAAGAAAAATGCGGAAGGCAAGTTAGTCTTCTATGTACCCAAAAAAGATTTGGAAGAAGTGGCGGAAACGGTTGAGTTTGATACCCCAACAAAATGGGGCGGCGAAGTGCTGCTCAGCGACGGTTCAAAATACTATTTTGAGCCGCAAGACAGCCAGCCCGATTTCCCCGTCACCTTACGCGCAAAACGTTTAGATTCAGGAGAATAATCATGGCCTTATATATTGTTGAAGCAGATTGTATTTCATGTGGCGACTGCGAGCCCGTATGTCCGACCAACTCCATCACCGAAGGGGCAATCGTCTTTAAAATCGACAAAAAGACCTGCACCGAATGCGAAGGCGATTTTGACATCCCACAATGCGTTAAGGTGTGTCCTATCGACAATTGCATCTTGCCTTTAGAGGCATAAACCCATGAACAGCCAGGCGACACTCTCAAGGGAACTGGCTTTACGCATCGGGCTGGCGGCACGCGTCCTGCCCGATACGGATGCCAAAGCGTTGTTTGCGGTATTGCAAGATTGTGTAGGCTTGCCAATTACCGACGCCAACCTTAGCGGCATCACCTTAACGGCTTTTAAGGCCGCCAGTGCCGGGGCGTTGGCGCACATCGAAGAAGCTTTGCTTAAACAAGCTTTGCATTTGCTTAAACATCCGCTAGCCGATGCCGATCCCGCACCTGTACAGCCGGAAATCCACCACCTCCAACCCGAAGACTTGGCAGGTTCAGTGCGCATTGCCTGTGCCAGTGATGACGGCGTGAATGTGGACGGGCATTTTGGCGCGTGCAAACAGTTTTTAATTTACCAAGTTGCCGCCGACCACGCGCATCTGATTGGCATTCGTGCTACAGACAGCCCGGACAGTGCCGATGCCGAAGACAAAAACACCTTTAGGGCGGAATTGTTGCGCGATTGCCAAGTGGTGTATATGGCCTCGGTGGGCGGGCCAGCGGCGGCTAAAATCGTCAAATTGGGCATCCATCCAATGAAGCTGTCTGCCAGTGTGCCGATAGCCGAGATTATCGCCCAATTGCAAACCGTTATTGCTGGCACGCCACCCCCGTGGTTGGCAAAAGCAATGGGCATAGAAGCCAGCGACCGTTTCCGCTTTTTAACCGAGGCCAGGGCATGATTAGCATCGAACAGCTACAGGCCGTATCGGCCACCATCGCCGAGCTAGGCTTGGATGACGCGACTGTCAGCACCTTGCGGCAACAATTTCAAGGCATCCATTTCACCTACTGCATGGATGATGATTTGCCCAACAACACCCCAGTGTTGGCAGAAGCCAGCTTTAACCTGTATTTGGTCGATGGCAGGGAACATTGTTTGTGTTTGACCCAAGACTTGGACGTGGCGACGGGTATCGTTGTTGCGGAAATTATCCCTGAATAACTAGCGTACACGGCAATGGCAGAGCATCCCATCAACGTACCGATTGCCGAATGCAGCGTGTGTCCGTGGCGGGTTAAAACCTTGTTGAGGGGGCGGTGCATGCCCGGAGACACCTGCGTTTCGGCAGACAGCGGGCGACAAATAGACCGCTTTTTCCGGCTTAACCCCGCGTATGCCGAACAGTATTTGCACGACATTTTTTGGGAGCGGCGCGCTATTGCCGTGCGTTATGCCCCCCAAAAAGCCCTGACTGCGTTGCTGCACGACGAGGACGAAGTGGTGCGCCGCGCCGTGGCTTACCGCTTGCCGCCCAACCAATTAGGCGAACTGCTGGACGATCCCGACCGGGAAGTGCGCATGACCGTGGCTGACCGTATTGCCTTAGAAGACTTGGAACAACTCGCCGACGACCACGATTATATCGTGCGCCTGACCGTGGCCCGACGCTTGCCGACCGGACGCTTGTTTCGGATGATCCGCGACCCCGATTTACAAGTCAGGAAAGTGGTGGCAGAACGCTTGCCCGACATTAGCTTAGGCTTGCTGGCGCATGATGAAGCCCCCGAAGTGCGGCGCATAATTGCCGACCGTATGAACCCTAGCGATGCGGTGGTGATGCTTAATGACAGCGATTGGTTGGTGCGCTATATCGCCGTCACGCGGGTTGCCCCCGAGGCTTTGCATGGCTTGGTTGATGATCCTGAACCGGATGTCAGGAAATGCGTGCAAGAACGATTAACCCGCCCGCCGCAAGGGACTGATGGCAGCCCAACACCGGAAGCAGAACATGACTAATCCCGTCTTTCAATTGGATGGACAGTGGCTTACCAAGCTGTGTAAAAACACTGCGCCCACCCACGACAACGACTTATTGCTGGCGGCATTGCAAGCACAAAACCCCGATTATCCGATACGCTTGGCGCGGATAGGGGCAGAATGGTATCGCTTAGGCGGTATCGTGGACAGGCAAGGCAAACGCATCGCCACGGATTTGGTGGAATGGACCGAACGCACTTATATCGGCTGCGGTAAAAACCTGCAAACCCTGATGGATCATGCCTTGGAGCAACAACTGATCGCCACCCGGCAAATTGGCAACACCTTACATTTTGTCGTGCAAATTGGCCCGAAAGCCGAGCAATTTATCCAGTTGGACATCGACAAAACCAACGAAATTGCCGACCGTTGGCTGGTCAGCAAACACAACCCGCCAGACGATTTAGAAGAATTTATTGATCCATTATATCCCGACACCTTAGACGCTTTTGGGATAGGAACGGCACGTTATGCTTATCGACGTAAAACTGACGTGGCGATTTTCATGGATGAAATCAATAAACATCATCCCTTGGAACACCCCGTACAACGCTTTATGGACGATTGGAACCGCAGCAGCGCAGGGCAAAAAGCGGTGTTGTCCGATGATTGGGTGATCCGCCCGTTTCGCCATACCGGACGTTTTGGCGAGCAACAAATCAACGTCGAAATCATTAACACCCAGCAAAAAAACCTGCCGCAACTGGACGACATCAACGGCAAAAAAGGCTTGCCCTTACACCAATTGTTAAGCCGTTTTGACCGTCAGGCCGGATACCCGTTTGCGTGGTTTTTTTATATGCTGAAAGGTGCAAAAGTAACGGCAAACAGCGGCGTCGCTGTGTTCAAGGACATTAGCAGTGATTTTTCGTATTTGCCGGAACGCGATATTGCCGTCCTTAAGGATTGGGTCAATACGCCTTATAACGTGTAAGCCAACGATTTTTACCCGGCTGTATAGCCATACAACACTAGGAGACCACACGATGTCTATCGCACAAATAAAAGCCTTTTCAGAACTTGCCAAAACTGATCCTGAACTTAAAGAAAAGCTCTTGGCGGTGCAAAAAATTAGGGAACTGATTGCCCTGGGCAAAGACTATAATTTTGAACTGGATGAAGTAGAATTGTATCCACCTAACGAACCACAATTTGTTGAAGAGCAATTGTCAGAGCGGATGCAAAAAGCGCTATTACGCGTTTAGGACGTAAGATAACAAGGAAGGGGGGCATTAAGTAAAGCCGCCATCTGCCAGCAATGGTGGATGGCGGCTTTGTTTTTGGAGTAAAACGGCTATAGACGTTTTACTCAGCGGCACGGCAGTGTCTAAGCCATTGCACTCCAGCCCTGTAGGCCGGAAATTAAGTCGCACGCTGGTCAGGCATTAATCAAATTCCCAGGCAGGGGACACGGCTTGGCCTGTTAATAAGTCATACACCACCATGCCGTTTTCAAGTAGATAAGACAAGGTTAAGCGCCCGTTATTCCAGCGGCTATAGCTGATTAAAGCCTGTTTATGGCTGGCGCGTAAGACTGCTGGTTGCAGTGTCTGTTGCGGGTCAAGTGCAGCGGTTTTTTGGTACACATAGACAGAATACAGTGTGTAGGCTTTGTTATTGTCGGGTATTTTTGCCAGCAGGGCAGCGGGCAGTGTCTGCTTTAGCTGGGCAGTATCGCTGGGTGCCGGGTCAATATAAAAATAGTCTATTCTGTTTTGGGCGGCCCCATCGGTAAATTCATAACGATAAGGCGGCAAAGGCAGCAGTTGTAGCGGCGGGCTGGGGCTGGGCTGGCAAGCACAAACCCCTAGTAATAATGGGACTAGCCATAATGGTTTCATAAGGGCCTTAGTTTAATTTGCCCGCCAAATACACAGGCCGCTTCATTTCTACGATAAAGGGTCTGGCACTACGGTAATGTTGCAGGATATACCACGCCTTAAAACCATCGCCAGTGTGGTACAAAGGGAAAATGCGTTTGCCATTTTTTTCAACATCTGCCCAATCCAAGCCAAAATGGTCGTAAAAGGTATAATCCAATTCGCATTGCCAATAGCCTGTGCTGTAGTCGGCCTTATAATTGATGAGTTCGGCTTTTGCACTCCATACTTGGTGGATGGTTATCCCCAAACCCAAGGCTTGGTCCCAAAATGAAGAAAAATTTAATAAGCTCATTGTGATGATCGCCATTTTATTGGGATCGTAACGGGCTTCTTTTAGCCTTGCCTGAAAGAGGCTTAAGAATTTATTGTGGTATTCAACAAAAGCGGAATTACTGGCTATTTCTTTATTTAAGGTGTTGCTGGTGTAAACGCCGCCTTCGGCCTTAAAGAAGCGGCTTTGCATTTCTAAGGCCACCGTTTCCATATCACCTACCGACACAGACTCCAATAAGTTAATCATATACACATTGAGCTGGGCATCTGTTTTAGTAAACATCTCATCTTTCATGATAGACGCTGATTGCACAGGCTTGTCTGCATAAAGGATGTCTTCGGCAACCGTGCCATCAAAGTTTTTGCCTGGCTCCCGTTCCGCCTTACCGATCAGAAACGGACTTTTTACATACAAAGGTGCGGCTGATTGGGAAATCCCCAGCGGACACGGGAGCGGCGATGCTTGTAAACATTGAGTGCCGCTGTCTATGATGGGGTTATTAGTCGCCCCGCCTAAAGGTCCTGAATTTCCCATGATATTAACTTAAGCTGTAGGTAAGTAATCTCTTAGGCGGCGCTGCAAATTCGGATTGCCTTGCCACTGTTGATGGTCAGTCTGATTTTTTTAACGCCACTTTGGCTTCATGCCAATAGCCATCCAATTCCATCAATGGGCAGTCTTTTAGCTGCCGCCCAGAGGCTGCCACTTGTTGTTCGATATAATGGAAGCGTTGGCTAAATTTTTGGGTGCTTTCTTTTAACGCAATTTCGGGTTTGACTTGCAAATGTCTGGCGAGATTGACGACCACCAGCAGCAAATCGCCGATTTCTTCTTGGATATGTGCGCTGTCGCCCGAAGCGTAGGCTTCTTTGACTTCGTCCAGTTCTTCTAAAACTTTGTCAAATACGGGCGCCACGTCGGGCCAATCAAAACCATGTTGGGCGGCACGGTCTTGGATTTTTTCGCACTGCATTAAGGCGGGCAAGCTGTTGGCTACGCCCGCCAATACGCTTTGCTGTCCAGCGTCGGCGTGTTTTTCTTGGCGTTCGTCGGCTTTGGCCTGTTCCCATGCTTGGTGGCGTTCGGCATCGGTGTGGAACACAGCATCGGCAAACACATGCGGATGCCGGCGCACCAGTTTGTCGGCAATGCCTTGTGACACGTCTTCAAAATCAAAGTAGCCGCGTTCGTTGGCAATTTGGGCATGAAAGACGACTTGCAACAGCAAGTCACCCAATTCGGCGCGCAAATCGTTAATGTCGTTGCGCTCAATCGCATCTATGACTTCGTAGGCTTCTTCAATCAGGTACGGGATCAGGCTGGCAAAATCTTGTTTTAAATCCCACGGACAGCCGTTTTGGGGATGCCGCAAGCGTACCATTAAATCCAGTAGCTGTTGTGTGTTGCCCAACATCTTAGAAGGAACTGCCAAAGTTTTCGTGATAACGCTGTTTAAAGTCGGCCATGTTTAGCGTATGGTTTTGAGTGCCGTAATGTTCGATTTTTATCGCGCCCAGCAACGAGGCTATCCTGCCTGTCGTTTCCCAATCCAGTTCGTTCATCAGCCCGTACAACAAGCCCGCGCGATAAGCATCGCCGCAACCTGTAGGATCGAGTATGGCTTTAGGTTTGGCGGGTGGAATGTGCAGGCACTGGCCTTGGGTGTAAATGTTGGAGCCTTTGCCGCCCAAGGTGACGATCAGGGCATCAACACGTTCGGCGATTTGCACTAGGCTTAGCCCTGTGCGTTCTTGCATCAGCTCGGATTCATAATCGTTAACGGTAATCCATTTGGCTTGGTCGATAAAACGCAACAGTTCCGCGCCATTAAACATCGGCATTCCTTGGCCTGGGTCAAAGATAAACGGGATGTCCAATTCGGCAAACTGTTCGGCGTGTAACACCATGCCGTCTTTGCCGTCAGGGGAGACAATGCCGATTTCGATGTTTTTGTTGGTGGGCACGGAATTGAGGTGGGAAAAGCTCATTGCCCCAGGATGGAAGGCGGTGATTTGGTTGGCTTCTTCGTCGGTGGTGATGTATGCCTGGCCTGTGTAGTGGTTATCCATGATGTAGATAAACTCGCTGGACAAGCTGTTTTGGTTTAGCCATTGGCTGTACGGCGCAAAATCGTGGCCGACCACTGCCATAATTAAGGCTTCTTCGCCCAACAGATTGAGGTTATAAGCGATGTTTCCGGCACAACCGCCGTATTCGCGGCGCATGACAGGCACTAAAAACGAGACGTTTAGAATGTGGACTTTTTCGGGCAGGATGTGGTTTTTAAATTTGTCATGAAACACCATGATGGTGTCATACGCCATCGATCCGCAAATTAATGCACTCATAATAATCCTCTATTTAATTAAGATACTGGCCCAAGTGACTGCGGCCCAGGCTAAAGACATCATTACCGCCGCCGAACCTATATCTTTGGCGCGGCCTGATAATTCGTGGTGTTCAAACCCTACGCGATCCACGACGGCTTCTACGGCGGAGTTGAGCAATTCCACCAACATGACCAACACCATACTGCCAATGAGCAGCAATTTTTCGACGGTGCTTTGTCCTAGCCATAAGGCAATCGGGGTGGTCACAACAAACAGGACGACTTCTTGCCGGAATGCTTCTTCATGTGTCCAGGTCGCCTTAAAGCCCGCAACCGAAAAAAAGCACGCGTTTATTAGGCGTTTGATGCCTTTTGCATTTGGATTTGCCATGGTTTAACTCATTTTGTTGGGAAGAGGGTGCTTAGCTTATGCTGTCCTGATAGCCTTCTGCATTGACCAGCTGGCCTAAACCTGCCAAATCATCAGCTTTAACAGAAAAAATCCAAGTGCCGTAAGGGTCGTCATTGACCAGCTCTGGCGAGTCTTGCAGCTCGGTATTAATCGCGATAATTTCGCCGGACACCGGGCTGTGGATTTCCGATGCGGTTTTTACCGATTCCAGCGTGGCACAGGCTTCTTGTGCGACCACGCGGCGACCAATATCAGGCATACCTATATAAACCAAATCGCCCAGTTGTTGCTGGGCAAAATCAGTAATGCCGACGTGGATAGTGGTCTCGTCGGAGACAGTCACCCATTCGTGGGTCAGGGCATAGCGTAAGTTTTCGGGTAGTTGGGTCATGATTAATCTCGATAGGGTTCAGGGGCTAAGGCACAAGGGAAGTTTGACGGGATAAGGCCGCTAGCCTTGAACCTTGCCCATTGAACCTTTACACTAGCCGTCTATATTATCAAACATCCTTAAATCATGCCTGAGATACTGATCTATACCACAAAAATTTGCCCTTATTGCGTAATGGCTAAACGCTTGCTTGATAAAAAAGGTGTGGCCTATACCGAGTTGAACGTTGATGCCTCGCCAGAATTAAGGGAAGAGATGATGGCCAAAACCCAACGCCGCACCGTGCCGCAAATTTATATAGGCGATGTGCATGTAGGTGGCTTTGATGAACTCTACGCCCTAGAACAAAAAAAGCAGCTGGATACGCTGTTGGGTTTGGCTTAAGCGAGCGCTTACGCTAATGGCTGCCCCTATCACCACCCCAACCCCGTGCATAAGGCAATGTACCTTAGACAGCCATGATGTGTGCATAGGCTGTTTTCGCACCCTGCAAGAAATTACCTGCTGGTCCAGTGCTGACGAGCAGACCCGCCAGCAGATTGTGCAGAATACTAAACGCCGTAAACAAGCGCGGCAAACAGCTTAAAGTGTTGCGACCAGCGCTTAACTGGCATTGAAAGCCTTGATGTTGGAGAGGCTTTAGCCTCGACTGCGGGTTTAAAATCAAAGGGTCAGACTCCGTTGAATCGAAACCGAAAAAACGTTCCGGGCGAAGGTTTAGCCTTGGTAAACTTAAAACACCAATCCTATTCAGTCGCCTCTATCGCCAAGCGTTTCAGCAAACGATGAAAATTCCCCCTACCCATGCCCAACATTTTTGCGGTGGCGGCTTTGTTGCCTTGTTGGCTGGCTAGTTGGGTTTGGATGAATTGCCGTTGGAAAGCTTCCACGGCATTTTTAAAATCGATAGGCAGTCCTGGCACGGCTGGAGCTACGACAACTTTATCGGGTTGGGCGACCATTTGCGGCAAAATATCCAAATGCGCCAAGGAAATGGTAATCACATCCGTTTGCCTATGTTGGGGGCTAGCCGATTTTAGCGCCGAAAACACCTTGCGTTTGGAACTGCAGTTA
>JABFST010000416.1 GCA_013140465.1 Methylococcaceae bacterium | reverse complement strand
CACCGGATAAGTGGTAATGAGCCGCTCAGTCGTGGTTCTGGCAAAATCATTGGCTTTTAGATGATGCCGATCTTTTTTATCGCCTAACGCCAGCCAAAAACCGGAGTCGGCAATAATCATACTTTGTTACTCCAATCCAAATAATCCTTATAGTTTTCTGACAAGTCCGCGCCATCTTCCATACAAGCAATAAACCCTGATTGCAGCATAAGCTGATAAGCGGATTGTCCTTCGGATGGGCCGGGCTCTTTGGTAAAAATTTCATCAATCGCAAAAGCGATCAACTCTGATGTGGATTTTTTGAGCGATTTTTCCAGCAAGTGCAATTTTTCCACATGCTGGCTATCCAGTTCGGCGATGATTTGCATGGCGTTCTCCTAAAGATATATTTAATGCCTATTGCGAGGGCAAACATGGGTAGGGACGTTTAAGGCGAATCGCCTTACGGGTTTAAGTTTACTCTGCCCCCAGTTAGTTTAGGGTTCATCTAATCAGAACAACCTCAACATCAACTAACTGAGACCATACTGAGTCGGCGGTTAATACCGCTAACTGCCTGTCTTTTGCTAAGCCTAAGCAGGCTCTATCACTCAACGATAAACCGTAGCATTGCGTTTGCGGAATAAAATTTGCCGCATACAGCGCATGGGCTTGCGTAAAGGGAATTACCTCAATAGCGGTTCGTTCCAATTGTTGCAACAGTGGTCGTGGATCAACGCCATCACGGACTAATCGCCCGCGACTTCGCATAAATTTCGGTAGAAATACAAGCGTCCTCGATGTATTGCGCAACAACTTGGTGGCCTGTTTCTTCAAATAAATAGGCAAGCAACGCCGAAGCGTCTAAAACAATCATTCGTTGTTCGCCTCAAGCCAACGTTCTTGTAGTAATTGCTCAACCTGTGGCGTCCGCGTTTTGCCCTGATAAAGCTGCGCAATCATGTTCTGCAAACTTGCGGCGGGTTGTCTGTCATGCAAACACACCGTAGTTAAAATGCGGCATACCTCGGCTTCAACACTTAGCCCATCTTGGGCGGCTAATGCATGTAAGGCTTTATGTACGGGATCAGGGAGGTTTTGAATAGTTAAAGTCGGCATCGTGTCGTTGTCCGTTCAGGTAGGATGTGTGTAGTTTTGATGGTCATGATTTAAGCTCATGTTGCTGTTTTGTCAACGGGTAGGGCGTTTTCGGGATAGAGGCTGTGGAACTATTCCGAAAATAAGCAAACTACGGTTTTCGACCAACAAGAATCAATGGTTTACAGTATTTTTTCGTAACTTCCCAGTAGTTGTAGGCAATAACGGCAGACTTGCCACTCATGAGAAGTTACCTGTTTTCCGCTGATTTTATTGATTTTTAGCAATACTTTCACGGTATCGAAAGGCAATCCACCATTTTGGCGAGTTGTTGCTTAATTAGGCTACGGACTGCATCTTATAAAGACCATGCTCAAAGCCCATTGGTGAGGGCAAGCATTGGGCGGGCCGTTTAAGGCGGATTGCCTTGCGGGGAATCCGCCTTACGGATTATTTTAAAGGCGGCAGTTTATGAAATTCTTGGGTGTTCCACATCAGCAGCAATTCGTTTTGTTGTTGTCTCGTTCCCAAACTCTGCTTGACGTATCAACCACTCCAAGCCGAGCTTAGTCATAGGCAGTCCCAAACTGTAAAGACTGTAAAAGCATTACCCGAAATCAGTAATATCAGCGAGAAAATCCCCGCAAGATACTACTGTTCCTCCAACCATGCCTGAAACATCAGCACATCCCATAAGTAATACTGCCAGTTGCGTTTGCCTGATTGGTGTTCGTCCCATTTGGCCCTTACCATCTGCGGGTTAAAGTAGCCTTCTTGGCGCAAGCGGTTTTCGTTGATGAGCGATTCGGCCCAGTCTTGTAACGGGCCGCGCAACCACACGTCTATCGGCACGCCAAAACCCATTTTAGGGCGTTCAATCAGATTTTTGGGGACGTGTTTGTACAGCACTTGGCGCAATGCCCATTTGCCAACACCGTCGCGCAGCTTGTATTGCATAGGCAAACGCCAGGCAAATTCCACTACCCGGTGGTCCAAAAACGGCACGCGGGTTTCTAAGGACACGCCCATAGCGGCTCTATCCACTTTTACTAAGATGTCATCGGGCAGATAGGTTAGCAGGTCTAAAGCCATCATGCGTTCGATGTCGGTGGGCGTTTGGGCTTGATTGTGCGGCGTGGTTAAAAGCGTGGGTGGTTCGGTCGCGCCTAAGACCAGTTTTGCGGGTTCTTTCCAGTGCGAGATCAGGTCAAAATACAGTTCATTCACAGTAGGGTAAGACAGCACGCCAGATCCCTTATGCAGTTTGTCGCCCACATTTAAGTGCTTAAGCCCTGCGGGGGCAAAAGCCATGAATGGTTTTGCCAAGCGGTTCCAAGTTGCGGGCGACAGCCTAGTTAGGCTATAGGCTATGCTTTGTCTGACCGCCAAGGGTAGGCGCGTGAGTTTGCCCCATAAATGGTGGGTTTGTAAGTAGCGGTTGTAGCCACAAAACAATTCATCGCCCGCATCACCCGATAACGACACGGTGACATGTTCGCGTGCCATTGCCGCGACCAAATAAGTAGGGATTTGTGAGGAATCGGAAAACGGTTCGTCGTACAAGGACGGCAATTTGGGGATGACGTTTAAGGCATCTTGGGCGGTCACATACAATTCGGTATGGTCGGTGCGCAAATGTTGGGCGACGGCTTTGGCGTGGTGGGCTTCGTTATAGGCCGCTTCGTGGAAGCCGATCGCAAAGGTTTTGACGGGGCGGCTGGACTGCGCTTGCATTAAGGCGACAATTGCCGAAGAATCGATGCCGCCCGACAAGAATGCGCCTAGCGGCACGTCGGCTACCATTTGTTGCCCGACGGCGGTCATCAGCACGTCTTCTAATGCCGATACGGCTTCGTCAGCACTGCCTGTAAATGGCGCGGCTAGCCCGGCGGTCACTGCATCTTTGCCCGACCAATAGGCTGTTATTTGGGGTTCTCGCGCATTGGCAGAGACGGTAAGGCGGCATCCTGGCGACAGTTTGTGGATGCCTTGCCAGATTGAATACGGTGCAGGGATGCAGTTATAGCGCATCAGCAAGGCCAAGGCATCGCGGTTGACGCTGGCGTTAAAGTCTGGATGTACTTTTAAGGCTTTTAGCTCCGAGCCAAACACAAAGCTTTGGCCTTGCCAGCCATAATACAAGGGTTTTTCGCCTAAACGGTCTCTGGCTAAGGTGAGGGTTTGTGTGTGTTTGTCCCACAAAGCAAGGGCAAACATGCCTACGCATTTTTTTAGCGTAGCGTCCATGCCCCAAGCGGCAATTGCGGCAAGCAGGGTTTCGGTGTCGGAGTGTCCGCGCCATGCCGTTTCGGGCAAAGCAGCACGCAGTTCTAGGTGGTTGTAGATTTCGCCATTAAAGGCAATCACAAAACGCTGGCACGCGGACACCATAGGCTGGTGTCCGGCGGGCGATAAGTCTAATATCGACAAACGCCGATGGCTAAGCCCTATGCCGCTGGCGGCATCCCACCATTCGCCGCCATCATCGGGGCCACGGTAAGCGATTGCCAGCCCCATTGCTTTAAGCAGTTGTGCCGGGTGTTCGGGAAAAGAGTGGGTTTGTAAAAAACCTGAGAATCCGCACATAGTCGGGTTTAATCCTTTGCTAGGGGTTAAAGGGAGGCGCGGAAGGCCAGTTATAGAATTTTTTCGCCTCGGGCTAATTTGGGCAGTTTGCCTTCTAGGCCCATCGCACCGCGCATGACTTTATTTTTGGCGGGCAAGATCCGCTCTGCCAGCCCTAAGCCCAGATTGCGGATAAATTTTAGGGGCAAGACATCGTTGCTGAACACTTGGTAGAACACGTCCATCACTGTCATCATTTTTAGGTTTTCGCTGCGGCGCAGTTGTTCGTAGCGTTTTAATACCCGCACATCGCCCAAGTCTTCACCTTTTCTGGCAGCATCCAGCAACACTTCTGCCAACGCGGCGGCATCTAATAAGCCTATATTGACGCCTTGTCCTGCCAGCGGGTTGATGGTGTGCGCCGCGTCACCCACCAAGAC
>JABFST010000016.1 GCA_013140465.1 Methylococcaceae bacterium | reverse complement strand
TATGCGAACCCGCGTTAAGATTTGTGGCTTTACCAACGTTGACGAGGCCGTGTTTGCCGCGCACTTGGGGGCAGATGCCATAGGCTTGGTGTTTTATCCCGCCAGCCCGCGTAACGTGGACATCGCCTTGGCAGCAACGATTGTGAATGCCTTACCCGCTTTTACCACGACAGTGGCGTTGTTTGTAGACGAACACGAAGCCCGGATACGCGAGGTGTTGGCAAAAGTGGCGATAGGCTGCCTACAATTTCATGGTGACGAACCCGCCGCCGCCTGTAGGCAGTATGGCAAACCCTATATCAAGGCCATCCGGGTGCGGCCTGATACCGATATTGCCGCGTTGGCTGAACATTACCATGATGCGGCAGGGCTGTTGCTGGATGCCTACCATGCCGATGCCAAAGGCGGGACAGGACTCGGTTTTGATTGGGCACTGATCCCCCAACACTGCCGATTGCCGATTATTTTGGCGGGTGGGTTAAGCGTAGACAATGCCAAACTGGCGGTAACAACGGCCCAACCCTACGCACTGGATGTCAGTAGCGGTGTAGAAGCAACAAAAGGTGTTAAAGACGCGCAAAAAATGGCGGCATTTATCAAACAAGTACATGAAGGTGATAGAGTAACAAGATGACCGAAAAATATAATATGCCCGATGAACGGGGACATTTTGGCCCTTATGGTGGAATTTTTGTCGCTGAAACGCTGATTCCGCCTATCCAGGAATTAAATGCAGCCTATCAGCAATATCTTAAAGACCCCGATTTTATCGCGGAACTGGATGCCGACTTAAAATATTATGTAGGCCGTCCTTCGCCTTTGTACCACGCCGAACGCTGGAGCCGTGAACTGGGCGGTGCGCAAATTTACTTAAAGCGCGAAGACTTAAACCACACGGGTTCACACAAAATCAACAACACCGTCGGTCAAGCCTTATTAGCCAAACGCATGGGCAAAACCCGGATTATCGCCGAAACTGGCGCGGGTCAGCATGGCGTGGCGACGGCTACCGTCGCGGCACGCTTAGGTTTGGAATGCGTGGTGTACATGGGTGCGGTCGATGTCGCCAGACAATCCTTGAACGTCTACCGGATGAAATTACTGGGCGCAACCGTGGTCGCAGTGGAATCCGGCTCCAAAACCTTAAAAGATGCCCTCAACGAAGCTTTGCGGGATTGGGTCACCAATGTCGATAACACCTTCTATATTATCGGCACGGTCGCTGGCCCACACCCTTATCCGGCTATGGTACGCGATTTTCAGGCGATTATAGGCCGTGAAGCCAAACAACAATGCCTAGAAGCTACCGGACGCTTGCCTGATGCGCTGGTCGCCTGTGTCGGCGGAGGCTCTAACGCCATCGGCTTGTTCCATCCGTTTATTGAAGACAGCAGCGTCAAACTGTATGGCGTTGAAGCCGCTGGCGACGGTGTTGCCACAGGCCGCCATTCCGCGCCTTTATGCGCGGGCCGTCCTGGCGTATTGCACGGCAATCGAACTTATTTAATGGCGGACGACGATGGCGAAATCATCGAAACCCATTCTATCTCGGCAGGTTTGGATTATCCGGGCGTAGGCCCTGAACATGCGTGGTTAAAAGATACTGGACGCGCACAATACGCCAATATCACCGACACCGAAGCGTTAGAAGGCTTTTATGCCCTCACCCGCAGCGAAGGCATCATTCCTGCCCTAGAATCCAGCCATGCAATGGCTTATACCATGAAGCTGGCACCGACGATGGGCAAAGACGAAATCATTATTGTCAACTTATCCGGTCGTGGCGATAAAGATATGCAAACCATGGCCAAACGTGAAGGAATTGAGTTGTGAGCATCCAAGGACTACCAATAGAGGTACTGATATGAGCCGATTAGCCGCCACTTTTGCCGAACTGGCCCAAAACGGACGCAAGGCGTTAATCCCGTTTGTCACGGCGGGCGACCCTAACCCGCACTTCACCGTGCCACTTATGCACGCGATGGTCGCTGCGGGTGTGGACGTGATCGAACTGGGCGTACCGTTCTCTGACCCTATGGCAGACGGCCCGGTGATCCAACGCGCCAGCGAACGCGCCTTGGCCCATAAAATGAGCCTACGCCGCACTTTGGAAGTGGCTGCGGAGTTCCGCAAAACCAACCAAACCACACCGCTGGTGCTGATGGGTTATCTCAACCCCATTGAAGCCATGACTTACGAAGGTTTTGCCAATGCCGCCCAACGCGCCGACATAGACGGTGTACTCACGGTCGATTTGCCGCCTGAAGAAGGTGCAGAATGCACTGCCTTATTAAAAGCGCGGGGCATAGACCCTATTTTTCTGTTGGCCCCTAACAGCAGCAGCGAACGTGTACAAAAAATGGATGCGGCGGGCAGCGGCTACATTTATTATGTGTCGTTAAAAGGGGTTACGGGTGCAGGGCATTTAAACATTGCCGATGTTGAACACAAACTGCAACAAATCCGGGCCAACACCCAACTACCTATTGCCATCGGTTTTGGTGTCAAAGATGCTGACACCGCCAATGCTATAGCCCATTTAGGCGACGGCGTGGTAATTGGCAGTGCGCTCATCAGCAAAATTGAAGCGCATTTGGATGACCCCGAACTAGCCCAAAACGAAATCATTGCCTTGCTGACATCCATACGCCAAACCTTAGATAGCACGCAACAGACTGTTGGAGAATTATAACCATGAGCTGGTTTGAGATTTTACTGCCCAAAACCATTAGGACTGAACGTTCCAGCAAACGCGGCACAGTGCCGGAAGGTTTGTGGACCAAATGCCCTAGTTGTAACGCCATCTTGTATAACACTGAGCTGGAAAGAAACCTCAGCGTATGCCCTAAATGCGACCATCACATGCGCATTTCTGCACGCGTGCGCCTGGATATGTTTTTGGATGAGGCGGGGCGTGAAGAAATCGGCAAAAATATTAAGCCTATGGATCCGTTAAAATTTAAGGACACCAAAAAATACAAAGACCGCGTGTTGCAAGCGCAAAAACAAACTAAAGAAACCGATGCGCTCGTGGTCATGAAAGGCAAACTCAAAGGTAACGACATCGTCGCTGCCGCATTTGACTTTAGCTTTATGGGCGGCTCTATGGGTTCTGTCGTAGGCGAACGCTTTGTGCGTGGGGTCAACAAAAGCGTTGAGCTGGGCATTCCCTTTATTGTCTTTACCGCCAGTGGCGGGGCGAGAATGCAGGAGTCGTTGTTTTCTTTGTTCCAAATGGCAAAAACCAGTGCGGCATTAACCAAGCTTTCAGTCGCGGGCTTGCCTTATATCTCTTTTATGACCGACCCTACTATGGGCGGCGTTTCTGCCAGCCTAGCCATGTTGGGTGACATCAATATTGCCGAACCCAACGCCTTAATCGGCTTTGCCGGCCCTAGGGTCATCGAGCAAACAGTACGCGAAAAACTGCCCGAAGGTTTCCAACGTAGCGAGTTTTTACAAGAGCATGGTGCTATTGATATGATTGTTGACAGGCGTGAAATCCGTGACAAAGTGTTCAGCGTCTTGTCCATCTTAACGGCGGGAAAAGCCAAGCCCACACCGCACCTGATTGCCACCAGCACTGACGTTGAACCTGCTGTTGAACGCCAGCCCGAACAAGACTAATCCGGCCTTGCAAGCATTCGGCCAATGACGCGCTTTAACACGCTAAGGGCATGGCTGGATTGGCAAGAAAGCCTACATCCTTTAGCCATCGATTTAGGCTTGGAACGGGTGGCGCGGGTTTACCACGCCCTTAATCCCAAACGCAGCAAACCTACGACAATTACGGTTGCCGGCACTAATGGCAAAGGCTCTTGTATCGCTTACCTAGAGGCGATATACAGGGCCGAAGGCTACCGTGTCGGCGCGTATTCATCACCGCATATCTTAAAATATAACGAGCGCATAAAAATAGACGGCACGCCAGTCTCTGACGAGTGCATCTGCGCAACCTTTGCCCGCATAGAAAATGTACGCGGCGACACCTCTCTAAGTTATTTTGAATTTGGCACTTTAACGGCACTGGACATCTTCCGCCGCGCCGACGTGGACATCCAATTATTGGAGGTCGGCTTAGGCGGCAGACTGGATGCCGTCAACATTGTCGATCCTGATATTGCCCTGATTAGCAGCATAGGCATAGACCACGTCGATTGGCTAGGCGCAACCCGCGAAGCCATAGGCCGCGAAAAAGCCGGCATTTTCCGCGCCACAACCCCCGCGATTATTGGCGATTTGCAACCGCCCGCATCTGTAGTACAAACGGCGCATGATAAAAACGCCACACTGTACTGCATCAACCAAGATTTTGGCTATAACAAACAAGCTGATGGCTGGGAATGGTGGGCCGGTAAGCACAGCATTAGCAACTTGCCCGAACCCAGCTTAAAAGGCGAACACCAATACCGCAATGCTTCGGCAGCCATTTTGGCGGTCAAGTTACTGGAACCTAGCCTACCTGTTGCTGACAGCTCTATCCGCAATGGCCTTAAAAATACCCAGTTACTCGGTCGTTTTCAGCTAATTAGTGATAAAATCCCACTCTTACTTGATGTCGGCCATAATCCCGAGGCAGTTAAAACCTTGGTGGACTATCTTGCGGCGCACTTTCCTGACAAAAAGATCCATGCGATCTTTTCGATGATGAAAGACAAAGACATAAGCACCGTACTCCAGCTAATGAACCCTGTCGTTTATGACTGGTTTTTCGCCCCTTTGGGCAATCCGCGTGCCGCCACCGAGACTATGATGCAGAAACTGTTTGCCGAATGTGGTATCCGGCGCAGCCATTTTGGGTTTTCTGGTTTTAAAAGTGCCTACGAAGCCGCAACTAGCCAAGCACAATCGGATGATTTGCTGTTGGTTTTTGGCTCTTTCTTTTTAGTGTCTGATTGTTTGAATGAATTTGAGAACAGGTGAGTTGATAAAATGAATCCCGAATTAAAACAACGCTTAATTGGCGCAGTCGTAGTTACAGCCCTGGCTGCCATTTTTATTCCTATGCTATTTGATGACCCCGTTGAAAATAACGGACAAACCGTTAGCAATAACTTGGCTATTCCTACAACACCGCTCAACACAGGCGAAACCTCGGCCAACAAATTACCCACCAACGCCAATCCTGTGTTAAACGCACCCGATTCAGGCTCTGAAACAGTCATTGAGACTAAAGAAGAAGCTGAGTTGTCTGCCGCCAACACTCTGCCCCCTGCCACTGAACCTCAAGCTGAGGTGGCGGTGATTGATGAAGAACCTAAAGACCCTGCACAAGAAACCGAGTTTGTGCCGCCTAGCGAAGAACCCGTTGACGACAATGAGACACTGGACACAGGCATAGTCGATGAAGACCCAGCCCCAAGCAAACCCGCCGTCACGAAAAAACCCAAAGTTAAACCCCAAGTGACCGCGATAGACAACGGCAGCACAGCGGTTGCCCCTAAAAAACCTAAACCCACAACAGACACTAGCGCCAAACCCAGTACTAAAGTAAGTGACAAAACCGCCAAGCCTACGCCAGAATTTAGCCGTTGGTCAATACAAGCGGGTACCTTCAGTAAAAAAGAAAACGCTTTGGCACTGATGGAAACCTTACGCAAACAAGGTTTGCCTGTGCGTTTGGATTCGTCTAAAGGCATGTTCCGCCTAAAAGTAGGGCCGATCTTAGACAAAAAGCGCGCCTTGGAAATGAAGGCAAAAGTTGATAGCCAAAATGTCTCTTCCTTACTCATTGCCGAATAACGGATCATTAAACCATTACTGATGATGATCTGGATAGACTACGCCATGCTAGGCTTGCTGGCGATGAGCCTGGTTGTAGGCTTGGCGCGGGGTTATCGCCTAGAGACCTATTCGTTGTTTTTTTGGATAGTCGCGATGATTGTGAGCCTAAGTTTCAGCGGTGAATTTTCACTATACCTGACACCTTACATCAGCCATAAACTGACCAAACTCACCGCCGCGTTTGCCTTATTATTTGTGATAACTTTATCTATAGGGCAAATCATCCGTTTGCTATTAGGCGAAACGCTGCAAAAACCTAAATTATCGGTTTTCGAGCGGCTAGGCGGACTCATCATGGGTGCAGTACATGGTTTGTTGACGATAATGATATTGATTACTTTGGCGGGGCTTACGTCCTTACCTAAAGACAAATGGTGGCAAGAATCTAGATTTCTCCCCCCTTTCCAACACAGTGCCGTTTGGTTGCGCGATCATATCCCGTCAGCTTTCACTGACCAGATCCATTATCGCTAGACCAGCAGCCTCTCCGTCTGCCTGTAGGGCAAACCGTTACAATAACTCTTATAATCGGGTACAAATAATGTGTGGTATTGCTGGTATCGTTTCCCATCAAGCTGTTAATCAGGAACTCTATGATGCCCTGACAGTCTTGCAACACCGTGGTCAAGATGCTGCGGGCATCGTCACCTGTGAGCGTGGACGGCTGCATTTGCGCAAAGACAATGGCCTGACCCGCGATGTTTTTAACAATGCGCAAATGCTTAAGCTTAAGGGCAATATGGGCATAGCGCATGTGCGTTACCCTACGGCTGGCTGCACCAGTTCGGCAGAGGCGCAACCGTTTTATGTCAACTCGCCGTTTGGCCTCACTTTGGCCCATAACGGTAACTTGACCAACACCGAAGAGCTGAAACGGGCGTTGTTTGTAGAAGACCAACGCCATATCAACACCGATTCCGATTCCGAAGTGTTGTTAAACGTGTTTGCCCACGAGCTGCAAACTTTGGGCAAGCTGGACTTGACCGTTGCGGATGTCTTTGAGGCCGTTAAAGGCGTGCATAAACGCTGCCGTGGCGCTTATGCCGTCGTCATCATGATTGCTGGTTATGGCATTTTAGGGTTTCGCGATCCGCATGGCATACGCCCTGCTGTCTATGGTGTCAGAGATACCGAGTCAGGCCCCGATTATATGATCGCCTCGGAAAGCGTCGCCTTGGATGTGCTGGGCTTTGACGTGATCCGCGACATCGCCCCGGGTGAGGCGGTGTTTATAGAAGAATCCGGCATACTGCACAGCCAACAATGCGCCGACACCATCGACCATTGCCCTTGTATTTTTGAATACGTTTATTTTGCGCGCCCGGATTCGATTATCGACAATATCTCTGTTTATAAAGCCAGAATGCGCATGGGCGACAAACTCGCCGAAAAAGTACTGCGGGTTTGGCCTGATTACGACATCGACGTGGTCATCCCGATACCTGACACCAGCCGCACGGCGGCTTTGCAAATGGCTAACAAGCTAGGCGTGAAATACCGCGAAGGCTTTATGAAAAACCGCTATATCGGGCGTACTTTCATCATGCCCGGGCAAAAAATGCGCGAAAAATCCGTCCGCCAAAAACTGAATGCGATTGGTTTGGAGTTTGACGGCAAAAATGTCCTGCTTGTTGACGACTCTGTGGTTCGGGGTACGACCTCGGCGCAAATCATCCAAATGGCCCGCGATGCTGGAGCCAAAAAAGTGTATTTTGCTTCTGCCGCACCGCCTGTGCGCTACCCGAACGTCTATGGTATCGACATGCCCGCCGCCCATGAACTCATTGCCCATGACCGCACCGAAGATGAAGTGCGCGTTGCGATAGGCGCAGACCGATTAATCTATCAAGATTTAGATGATTTAATCGATGCCGTGCGTAAAGGCAATAACAGCATCCAGCATTTTGACACCTCGTGCTTTAGCCAAGAATATATTACCGGCGATATAGACGATGCCTATCTTAACCGTATAGAAACCTTGCGCAACGATAACGCACAAGCAGAACGCAACAGCGAAAAATCCATCATTGAAATGTTATAAACATCTTTTTGTTTAACCCTTACCGATAAGCCCATGCAAGACATAGACTGGAACGATTACGCCTTAGAAACACAAGCCATTCGTGCTGGACACAAGCGCAGCCATGAAGATGAGCATAGTATGCCCATTTTTACGACCTCCAGTTATGTGTTTAAAAGTGCCGAAGACGCGGCTTTGCGTTTTACCGGACAAGTGCCGGGCAATATCTACTCGCGTTTTACCAACCCAACCGTCAATGCCTTTCAAGAACGCTTAGCCCTTATGGAAAAAGGCGAGCGCTGTTTGGGCTTTGCGTCGGGTATGGCAGCCATCATGGCGGTCGGCATGGGCTTGTTGAAAGCGGGCGATCATGTCGTGTGTTCGCGCGGGGTATTTGGCAACACGGTGTTATTGTTCCAAAACTACTTTGGCAAATTTGGTGTGAGCACCGATTTTGTCGGTTTAACCGATACCGCCGCCTGGGCCGCCGCGATAAAACCGAACACGCGGTTTTTGTTTCTGGAAACCCCGTCCAACCCGCTGACCGAAATTGCCGATATAGCCGCCTTGGCCGACATCGCCCATGCCCACGGCTGTTTGTTGATTGTTGACAATTGTTTTTGTACGCCCGCACTGCAAAAACCACTGGAACTGGGCGCTGACATTATTGTCCATTCCGCCACCAAATACATCGACGGACAAGGCCGTTGCGTAGGCGGTGCGGTCGTTGCCAGCGAGGACATCATCGAAAAAGCCATCTACCCTTATCTGCGCACAGGCGGCGCCAGCATGAGTCCGTTTAATGCGTGGGTGTTTTTGTCGGGGCTAGAAACCTTAGCGGTGCGCATGAAAGCGCATTGTGATAATGCCTTTGCATTGGCGCGTTGGCTGGAACAACAACCGGGCGTTGCCAAAGTACATTACCCAGGCTTGGCCTCCCATGCCCAACACGCACTGGCACAACGCCAACAAAGCCACTTTGGCGGTATTGTCAGTTTTGAACTGGCGGGTGGCAAAGCGGCGGCGTGGCAACTCATCGATGCCACGCGCATGGTATCCATCACCGCCAACTTAGGCGATGTCAAAACCACGATCACCCATCCTGCCAGCACCACGCATGGGCGTTTGACACCCGAAGCGCGTGCCGCTGCGGGTATTGAAGACGGCTTAGTGCGCGTGTCAGTGGGGCTAGAAGCTATCGCTGACATCAAAGCCGATTTGCTCAGAGGGCTGGCGTAAACGCCAGCCATGACCATGCGTATCGACGTACTTTGCGTAGGGCTGGCCTGTTATGATCTGGTCTTTGATGTCAGCCATCACCCCGATGCCGACGAAAAAATGGTCGCTACAAATATGCTGGCCTGTGGCGGTGGCCCAGCTGCCAACGCTGCCGTTACGATTGCCAAACTAGGGGCTAAGGCCGCTTTTTCAGGGTATTTGGGCAATGATTTGTATGGCGACAAACACCAGCAAGAATTTCTTGATTGCGGCGTAGACACCACGCTATTGGTACGCGGCGACTCGCCTACCCCACTCGCTACGGTTTTAGTCAAACCCAACGGGAAACGCGCATTAATCAATTACAAAGGACAAACGCGTGCCTTACCCGACACAGCGGTTGATTATAGCGGCGTATCTGCAAAAACCGTGTTGCTTGATGGTCATGAACCCTCAATCTCAAAAGCCCTGCTGGCTCATGTCCGCCCCCAGCATATCCCTAGCGTTTTGGATGCGGGTTCAGTGCATGACGGCACCGTAGCTTTAATGACTCAGGTTGAGTATTTGGTCTGCTCAGAAAAATTCGCCCGGCAATGGGCGGGAGATACCGCAACAGCACTCAGCCGTTTAGCCAGCGTTGCGCCCACAGTCGTCATCACCTTAGGCGAACACGGGTTGATTTGGCAACGAGGGCAAGAACATGGCGCATTACCCGCATTTGCAGTACAGGCCATCGACACGACAGGGGCAGGCGATGCTTTTCATGGGGCGTTTGCCGCCGCCGTTGCATTAGGGATGGATTGGCCCGATATTTTGCGTTATGCCAGTGCGGCGGGTAGTTTATGTTGCACCCAAACAGGTGCGCGACCTGGATTGCCTAGCTTAGCAGCGCATCGTGCGTTTTTGGCTAGCCAAAACGCAGCCACCTGATTGATCGGCGTATATCTTATCAAGCCAACACCGCCGTTAAAATTGCGGCAAAAAAAAGCCCCCCTCAATTGCTTGAGGAGGGCTTTTTTATACTAGCCGTTTAGTCTTAAGCAGCTTTTCTTTTTTTAGCTGCTGCCAAGCCCACCAAGCCTGCACCCATCAACAAGAAGGTAGCAGGTTCTGGAGTAACGGTAATAGTGCCGTTGTCAAAGGTTGCATTTGCAGTGCCGGGGTGGCCTTGACCAATCGCAATATTAGTTAAATTGTTAGAAATATTGCCGCTAACAACTTGGGTGCTCAATAACAAAGTGGCATTGCCGCCGCTAACGCCGCTAGTTACAGACAACAAATTCAATAAGCTAGAACCCAATTGAAATTGACCCAGTGGCGAACCAGAAGCTGGGAAAATCGAGCTAAAGAATGGGTTTAGGCCTGTAGAACCGATTCCGACTGAAGTTTGTGCAGTCACAGTAAATTTAGGATTGGCGTTGTTAAAGCCAACAATATTGAAAGTGCTGTTGAAATTATATTGTTGTCCAACATAAAGCTGGCTAGTCACGTCGATGTTGGGGTTGTTGGTGTAAGTCAACAAAATATCAATCGTGCTTGGAGTGCCGTCAGCAAATCCAGTTACGCTCACGTTGCCTGTTGCGCCTGTACTACTCGCCAATATCGCGCCAGCATTTGCAGCTGATGCACCTGTTAGCAGCAGCATAACCGCCGCATATTTAAAAACTTTTTTCATAATCTTTTACCTCAATTAAAAACAAAATAAACCCGCAAAACTACAAAAATTTATTTAGCAAATGTTATACCAAAAAAATATTTACATTTGCTGGCAATCACTTACAAAAAAATAAATCGTTTTTAAGCTTAAAGCTTACCCATTTGTGTAAAAAAACCTGACGTATCATTGACCAACCCTACTACACAAGTGGCGGCTTTATTTTACACGAATGTAAAGTTTTTTGCTCTTATTTAGTGATTTGCCAATCCAATAATGGGGCTGATTCAGCTACGCTTCACGAAAAGGGGCTTAAACGTGTTTGCGTTGCCGCAAACACCGCCTTTGCTAATGCTTAAACTTATTCATTTCCACAAACCCCTGCCCCGTGTGGCTACCCGCCACATTGACCGCGCCTTCCCAATAGACATTGTAGGTTGTTAGCCTGGCATCCTGTTCGCTATCATTCACCACTGCCTTGGTTGTCACCGAAACATGTTGTGTGGGCAAATCCAATTGCCATTGCACTGGATAAGTCACGCCTGATCTTTTGCTGACCCAATTTTCCAAAGGGCTTAAATGGATATCGCTATCGCTTAATGCTACCGAGCCACTGTCTTTGGTCAGCGTCCCAATATTCATCAGTTGGTTGCCAGCATTATCGTAAAACTGGTAAATCATGATGTCCGAGCCATCATCTAGCATCAGGCTAAACCAATTCCATGTGATTGCTGTCGTCCTCAAGTCGCCCCACTGGTGGTCAAACCAAGCAATTCCGGTAACGGCTTCAGTGCTGTTATGGATATTAAGCGTACCCACAACATCTAGGCGCGAGCGCGAGTAATAATAGCTGTCGCCGGCATTTTTCATACTGATGATGCCTTTGTCGCCATGCAGGATAGGTGCGCGGCTAGCCGCCAGTTTTAAATCAAAGGCAAAGGGTTCGGCGTTTGCTTTTAAGTGGTCTAAGCCATTTGCCCCAGACATCAGCCAATCTGATTGGTTAAACTCAAATCCGTTAGGATTGGCAGCATCTGAACTGCCACCCGCCGTCCGTTTTTCGGCGGTATAGTTTTTTTGTAATTGATGGTCGGCAAGCGACAAATGGCTCACCGTGTGGTTGCTTAGCCCGCTGACCAAAAAAACCGTATAGTGGAAGCTGTAGCGCTTACCTGATGCGGTTTTAAGGTGTCCGTTATAGTACCACCACTCCATAGGCGTATGGTGGGCTGCGTCATCTTTAGGAAGTTGGATTTTCGCCTCGGTGTTTGCCTTGGCTTCCTGCCAATCAGCAGCAGGTTTAATGGTCAGTACCGCCTTGGCAAAAAAGACTACCCCCCCAAAAAACAACAACGCCACTATCCCTGCAATGATGGGCATTGCCTTAATTTTAAAGGCTTTCTTGGTTTGCACACGGACTTTTACTTTTTTTTTTGTTTTATGCACATGGGCATCCATGTAAATCCCCCTGTAACTTTATCAATGGCATAAAAAAAGCCCCCTCAATAGCTTGAGGGGGCTTTTATTCTTCTTAGTTAGTTTTAAGCGGCTTTTCTTTTTTTAGATGCAGCCAAACCTACCAGGCCAGCACCCATTAACAAGAATGTAGCAGGTTCAGGCGTAACAGCGATGGTGCCATTGCTAAACGTTGCATTAGCAGAACCTGGAGTGCCTTGTAAAAGCGCAACATTGGTCAGTACAGTAGAAATGTTACCGCTAAGCACTGTTGCATCTAAGGTTAAGGTTGTGTGAGCACCCGCAGTGCCTCTAGTAACGCTAGACAAGCTCAATGTGCTGTTGCCTAGAGTAAAAATCCCTAATGGGCTGCCTGAAACTGTGGCAGGGAAAATGTTTGCAAAGAATGTCTCTAAAGCAAGCGCAGGATTAGGGCCGACGCTGGTTTGGGCAATTACATTGAAGGTTGGGGCAAGGGCGAGCGCACCCAAGCCAGGTGCATTAACGCTATATGTGCTGCTAAATTTGTATTCTTGACCAGCATATAGATCACTATTTATAGCAATTGTGCTGCCTGTGTTGTAATCAAGCACGATGCTGATAATGTTTGGTGTGACATCGTTAAACCCAGTTACGGCAACAGTACCTGAAGCACCAGCACTGCTTGCCAAAACAGCACCAGCATTTGCAACTGATGCGCCTGTAAGCAGTGCAATCACTGCCAAATATTTAAAAACTTTTTTCATAATCTTTTACCTCAAATTGAAAAATAAAATTAACCCGCAAAACTACTAAAATTAGCAAGCAATGGTTATGCCAAAAATAGATTCACTTTATCTAGCAATCACTTACAAAAACGAAATCGGACCTAGAATTTAAGCCTAAACATTTGTGTAAAAAAAGCTGACGGCTTAAGTGCGCCTACAATTACCCAAGCCCCAGCCGTTACGCAACTATCCTAGAATTGTATAAGGCTTTTCAACTTATTTTCTAACGCTGCGGCCTAACGCCAAAATTTAAGCGACTTTAACAGCAACACACACTGGGATCAGGTAGGGTTGTAACACAAATCATACCTTATGGGCTTAAGCAATTGCCACCATAGGCAGCCTTTACGCGACTCACCTAACATTGCTGTAAAAAAAACTGACACGACTATCGCGTTATGCCCCTAATACGCCTGTCACTAGCCAAACATCATTTAAAATCAATGACCAAACGCACCTGCGTAAGCCCCAAACCCTAGAACACTAATGTAAAAAAAACTGACACGAGTCAGTTATTGCTACTTACCTATGTGGATTAAGGTAGCCCTTAACGACGCCAACACATCCAGAAACAGAAAAACCATAGAGCTAAAAATAAACAGCACGCTAAGCACCACAAATACCACCAACACCCCATCATTGAGCGAGCCCAGAAATCGGGAAGAGATCGCACCCAACAAAAACACGCCGCTACTCAGGGCGCTGCATAACAGCAAACCAAAGCTCCATTTCAGCAAATGGCAGCGTGACACCATCATATTAAGCTCTTTGCCCAAGGTGTCCGCTTCATGCGACTGTTGCAAATCATCGTAAAGCTCCCGCACCCTGCCGATAACATGGGTATAGCGGGCGTTTAAGGTCAGCACAAAAATACCGATGCTGGAAAACAACACCAATGACCCCGTGACTAGGTTTAAGACGGCATCAAGATGGCTGGACATCAGCCCTCCTGCCCATCGATACGCGGGCGAGCCAACAAGGGCAAATACACAAACACAAATAGCGCAAAAGCTGCCAGCCAAGCTAAAGTGGCGGCATACACCAAGCTATTGTAAAGCGCAGGAAAGGCGACAGGCACTAACACCCGCAACAAGGCGGCCATATTAATCAGCACAAACGCAAGCACCATCGCATTAGAAATGACCAAAGCCCGTCCGGTATGCCCTAATGCCACGCGTGCCATCATGCCCAACGTCAAGATGCCGATGCCACCCACAGTAAACGCATGTAAGACTAAACCTGACGGGATCAGTCCATACCCAGACGCGGCAGTCAGGACAAACCCCAAAATAATCCAGCCATAGCCCACATACAGTATCCACAACAACGGCACATACCATATTCTGGGCAAATACCACGCCCACAGGCGGGCAAAATTGACGGCTGCGGCAATCACGGCAGTAAAGGCCAACAAGCCGCCCGTTGCGCCGGACAAGTACATAGCAAACGCCAACACCGCCGTCGCGACCGACAACGCATCCAAAACAGCATTTCTGGGGATTAACGTACCTGGCAACCCACGTTCGGTAAAAAACGGAAAAACCCGTCCAGCCAGCACTAATATCAACACAATGATAGTAGCGACAATCAGGCTAATGCCCGTGCCAGCGGTATTTTGCGCCCAACCCAAACATTCCGCATGGACGAAGCCATTGCCCACAGCCAGCAACAATAAAAACCCGACAAAAGACAAATTAACCCATTGTTGGGCTTGTAAAATAGGCTTGCTGATAAAATAGGCCAGCACGGGCAAAAAAGCAAAATCAACTGCCGCGATGATGACCTCGGGCAATAAGCCCGCATAAAACGGCAAAATGCGCCCATAAAGCCATAACAAAGCCAAACCCGCCAGTTTATCGCCAGTCAGGGTAGGCTGGTTAGTCCAGTTTTTGACCGCCGTCAACAAAAAGCCTGTTATCACGGCGACGGCATAACCCAACAGCATTTCATGTGCATGCCAGTCATTAGGCAGAAAATAATAGCCGACACTGAAACTACCTTTAAAAATGGCATTCCATAACACTATTAGAACCAACGCCGACAAACCAGCCAGTGCAAAAAAAACCCTAAAACCTAAGCCAAACAAAGGCGAGTCAAATATTTTTTGTGTATTCATGTGCTTGTATCTTCCAACCAGTCCAACTCAGCATTCGAGAAACCTGCAATTATACGCATTTCTCGGTTAAAGGGGCCTTTGGGCTTGCCGCCCAGATAATATTGCTGGATTAATAAACGGTATTGGTGTTCCGGCTCTAGCCCTTGTTGGGCGCATAACCATTTAAACCAATACGAGCCGCGTTCCACATGCCCCACTTCGTCATGCAGGATACGCGCCAGCAGCGCCACGCTTGCGCTATCGCCGACATGTGAAAATTTGGCGATAATAGCTGGGGTCACATCCAAGCCCCGCGCCTCCATGCAGCGCGGCACCATTGCCAAACGCGCCAACAGATTGGCCTCGGTGTCTTGGGCATGGTCCCATAAGCCACCATGCGCGGGCAAATCGCCATAGGCCAGCCCCATGCCCTGCAAATGGCTACGGATAAGCTCAAAATGTTGCGCTTCTTCATCGGCAACGGTCAGCCAATCCTGATAAAATTGCACAGGCATTCCCCGATACCGATAAACCATGTCCCAAGCCAAATAAATAGCCATAAACTCGACATGGGCAATAGCATGAAAAAACGCCGCAACACCTTCTGCACTGCCTAGCTTGCGCTTGGGCATCGCACGCGGCGACATCAACACGGGACGCTCGGGAAACCGCACTAAAGAGATAGGCGTGGCGGCGCACAACTCCGTATAGTCCAAGCCACCTTGGTCTAAAGCCAGTTTAGCCTGATGGGTCAATGCCAACTTTTCGTCTATATCTGCTTGATGCAAACAGGCCCTGGCCCATTCAAAAACATTTTCCATTACAAATTTTGTCGGTAAAGATGAATAAAACACTCGATTTCAGTGCCTTGACGGCCTATTGCCTGTTGATTTACTGGCTATCTGACCAAGCCAGCTTACCTGCGCCTATGTGGTTTGAAAACCAAGACAAACTGCACCATGCCATCGCGTATGGCATTATGGGCTTTATTGCCTTGCGTGCGTTTCAACATATCGTAAGTAAACCTATTATACTGGCTTTGCTCAGCCTTGT
>JABFST010000167.1 GCA_013140465.1 Methylococcaceae bacterium | reverse complement strand
AACTAAGGCTCAATGAGCTTTTTTAACTGCCATCAGCAAATCTTTTAAGTGTTGTTCGGTCACTTTCAAAGCTTGCCGATCAACACCATTAGTTAATAATAACTCTGATTGATTTTTATAACTTAATATACACATTTTACTTATGGAAGACTTCACAGGTGCTTATTTAGCAAGAAAAAATGATATATTTGCGTTACCTAGAAATCAAAATCATGCAGTTGCTATTTTTCATTTAGGTGGGATAGCGATAGAGTGTCGGTTAAAAGCCATGTTGCTTAAGTATCATCGAATAACAAAACTTGGTTTTAAGGTATCAGACTCTGAAAAAAGCAAACGCATCGGGGATGCAATGTACGATAACCCTATCCTTAATCCTGGTCATAATTTACTAAAAGCTATTGAGGATATGCCGGTTTTAAATGCTGCGGCCCTGTCAGATAGCTATTTTTTCGGGCATCTTGAAAATATTAGACGCCCACTTGGTTTATCAAACCCTGACTATATCAATTTACGTTATATTCCAGATACACAACAAGCTATATCTGCTTGGCAAGATAGTTTTAATTATATTAACCAATGGTTGCAACAAAATAACAGGATAATTCTATGAGTGTTTCAACACAGTTAAGAAAGGATTTACATAAGAATTTTCCTAAGCAATTTGAATTAAATATCGGAGAAAGGGGATTTGTTTTATTAACAATTATTTCTCCTCAATTTGAAAATAAAACGCGCAAAGAACGTTTAGAAACAGTTGAGCCGTTAATTACAAAAGTTGGGTTGACTCCTGGTATTTTGGAACTTTATACACCAGAAGAAGCGGCTGATGAAAATGTAACAATTCGCTCAGACGAAGAACGATTGCCATTATCATGGCAAGATGCTGTTGCAATGCTGTCATCAGGAAAAACCTCATTACCCAAAAAAATTAAACATCCACCCATTAAACGGGTTGTTTTTTATTCTTATAAAGGCGGCGTTGGACGTACAACTGCATTAATTCAAACTGCGTTTCAACTCGCACGACAAGGCAAACGGGTTGTTTTGGTAGATATGGATGTCGAAGCACCAGGTTTACAATCTTTATTACCTCCTAGTGATAAACCTGTTGATGAAGGTTTGATTGATTATTTATGGGAACGCCAAACCTGTTTTTTTGATGAGACTCATCAGCCACAAATTGAATTAACCAATATTATTTATAGCGTTAAAGATAACCAATCACGCCGTGATCTATTTATTGTCCCCGCAGGCAAAATAGGACAACGTTATATTCAACGTTTATCTATTTTATCTACTACGCATTTATTTTCTGAAATATCTGACCCTTGGTATCAATTTGAAGAGGAACTTTGGAAACAATATCAACCTGATATTATGCTCATCGATGCGCGTACTGGTTTAAATGAATGGGGCGGTTTGTCTTTATTACAGCTTGCTGAAGAAGCCTTTGTCGTTTTATACCCCAGTCAACAAAATGCCGAAGGAATTTGTTTTGTTAGAAGTTTATTAAAAGAATTAACAGGGGTTCAAGCTAAATTAGTTTTATCGCCTATTCCTGTAGGTGAAGCTGGTGATTTCTTAGTAAAAAAAATAAAACCATTCTTAAATTTAATTGAGGATGAAGAGCCTATTTCAATCTACTACGATCTTAATATTGCAGTCAGTAATCAATTCCCTGTAGAACCTGCTTTACCTTATTACGCACCATTGGCTAATCAATTACTAGAAATCAGCGGTATTGAAGAAACAGCCGAGATATTGGCAAAATTGAATCGTTTAGAACTAATTAAATCTTTAAGTTTTCCTGAACGTGATATAAGTAGTATTTTAGATGCTGAGTTTGATGCTATTTTTCAAAAAACTACTGATTTTAATCGTTGTTTAGATGCTCAAACTTGGGTAATTAGAGGGCATAAGGGAACAGGAAAATCAATCTTATATACGCTATTAACTAAATATAGAAAAAACGCTGAAAAACGTTCAAGAAATCGTTTAAATTATATTGATATTATTTCAGGACATGGCGGCAGCAATGAATTTAAATTAACATCTGCTAGTTTTTCTATTATCCAGCAAGAATTGAAAAAAATAGAAAATGATTGGTTATCGTTATGGTGTGCTTATGCAATTGTGCAAATATATCGTAATTATCCTTATTTAAAACGCGTATTAGATTTTTTGGATACAAAACCTTTGTTATCTAAACTTAATGATTCCTTTGACAAAACTAAATATACTATTTGGGAATCATACCACACACAAAAACTATTAGAACTTGTTATAGATAAAAACTTAAATGAGTTATGTTTTCACGCAATGATACTTTTAGATTCTACTCTTAGAGAAAAAGATGATAAAAGTTTGTGGGTTCTTTATGATGATTTAGACCAAGATATAAATGAAAGTCAAACTTGGCAATTAGAGACTTTAGGTGGATTAATGCGTTTAGCAAACCATCCAGACTTTGGTAATATTCGTTTTAAAATATTTTTACGCGAAGAAACTTGGCAAAAATTAGTTTTTAGCAAGAATAATTATTTTAGTGACGCTAAAACTGTACTTTTACAATGGGGAAAAAAAGATTTTTTTGGCTTGGCTTATCGTCTTACTATAACGGGATCTTCTGAATTCAAACTGCTTTCTCATCGCATTTTTCCTTTAGTTGATAATGAGTTAGATGAAAGCAATGAACAAATATTACGAAAAGCTTTATCGCCACTTTGGGGATTACGCATAGAGGGTAAAAAAAATTATATTGCAGACTGGCTTTATTCAAACTTAATAGATTTAAATGGTAATATTTATCCCAATTCATTAATTATTTTATTGAATAAAGCTAAAGAAGTTGAATTACAACAACCTCAAGGAAAATCAGCTCCTACTGACCATTTATTACGCTGGAATTCTCTTACCAAAGGTTTAGAAGCAGCTTCTGTAGAACGATTTGATGCCATTAAAAATGAATATCCCGAGTTATCTGAATTCTTTAATAATATCGGTACGCTTGGGTCTTTGTTTAGCAAAGAAAAAATGAAAGATTTTTGGCAAAAATCAACACAATTGCAATCTCAATTTAATACTTTTGATGCTTTTTTGAAACGCTTAAAAGATATTGGTGTGCTGCAAGATAAAAAATATTCTCATAAATACGATTATTCCATTGCTAATATTTACATAGATGGATTTAACATCAGCACAATGCGGCAAAAAAAATAATGGGGCTTTGGATAGCGAAGTAGGATTGGTCGGGCTCAGTGTCGTAAACGCACCCAATAAGTTGCGAATGATGCCTTATGCTGGGGCGATCTTATTCCTGCCCAAGCTCTGCTTACTGGGTTTCAATGCCCAAGGTTTATGATGAACCCGCAGGGCAATTTCACTTCTTGCCCTAACAGGTCGCGCTAGCAAATCGCCTTGCCTAATTCCTCACCGTTGCTCTATTTTGGCGGATTGCTGTCGTGACTGTGAAAGTATTCATGTGAGTGAGAGAGTTTAGCCTTGTAGTCGATGCTAAAGCCTCTCCCAGATGGATACTTTTACAGTCTCCCCATCACGAATCCAACTTACATTGAAACACCTTACGGCTTGGGTAGATGTCTAGGCTGTTGGGTTTTAAAACGTTAACTGTCCGCTTAGCTGCAACAAATCAAGCGTGGTTTGGTAAGGGTTTTTAAGATGCGTCAATTCTGTGGTGTAACTTAAATTTAGGCGCAGGTTTAACCAAGGGGCGGCATGTGAGCTTTGTTTGCCAAACGGGGTATAAGCGAGTTCAACACTTAAAAAATCATAATCCTGTTTTAAATAATCGCGATAAGTCGCATTTTCAGCTAGGCGGGTCATTAAATATCCCATTGATAAACCAACTGTTTGTTGCCAAGTATAGGCGCCAGTCAAGTTGAAAGTATCGATAGTCGCTTCGGAGCGGTAGACATCATAGAATTGTTGGGATCTGCTTTCTTGGGCGTAGCGGCCTTTAAACTCAACAATATGCTTAGGGTTGGCTAAATACTGATAACTGGCATCGACCCCTAGGTCAGAATAAGAAGCAGAGGTCGGATTGTAAAAACCGTCACCCTTTGTATCGGCACGCAAGCCAAAATGCCCCAGTGCCAGATAATGTCCGTTCCAATCGTGTTGCAGGGCGATACGCCAATAAGGGGCTGCCCCGTCAATTTTTAGCGTGCTGGGTCGGGATATCCAGTTTTGCACATTATTCGCTAAGGAGGCATAAGCACCCGCCTCAACGTATAACAGATTATCGAACATGGCATAAAGCGTCGCGCCACCCGTGTGTCCGGCAAGACCATGATCAGCCAAAATACTGCCATTAAGTTTGCCGATTAAGGTTGGCTGCCAAGTTGCGTTGGTGTTCCAGAGGTCTTGTACCCCAGGTTCGTTATTGGCAGATACCCCATAAACGAGATGATGCCCCGCCCAATCGGCTTGCTTGGCTATGCGTATGTCCACCTTGTTCAGGCCATAATCAGTGTTGTTGTCGAAGTCGTTAAAATAAGTACCTTCCACATAAGCGCCCATTTGGCCATAAACTTTGCCCGCGTAAAAGACCGAACCTTTAAAAAAACTGTTGTCATTGCTGTTGCGATAGCCTGAGGCATTTTCATAATCAGCCAAATTACCGCCGCCTACTGCTGTTACGCTCAGTGCGGGCAATTGTCGGGTAGGTGTTGTTGCCCCTTCGTCGGTATAGGCTTTTAATTTAAAATCACGGCCTCGTGGGGTCAGGTCTGCACCCCATGTTTGTACATGACATGCCGTACAAGATTCCCCCGTTTGTCTGGCAAAGCTAGGCAACGCGAACGCAGAAGAAGAGTAGTAACTGGCTATCGCCAATAAGGCCAGAACTGCGTGCCTGTTATAAGTGGTTGATTTTAGTGGCATAGAATGTCCATGAATAATAGATTCGGCGTGCATATAGCGTTATTGTTTGCTGTACGCAATCAGTGGCGGGTCTTGTTAATGCGCCGACATAAAGGACACCTAGGCTAGCATTTTAAGATGAAGCGGGCATGAACCGGATTAACCCGCATCGGTTACACAAGTTCAAACTATGGACTTCCCCCTTTTGAAAAGTGGGGAACCCGATTGCTGTTTTTTACTGGAGAGTTGTGTCTAACGATGGGAGATTAAGCCTAAGGATGGTATCGATCTCTGTGGTTTTAAAGTTTTGTGGGAGCTAAAACCTTTCCCGATAAATACCCTCACAGTTCCCATCGGCGAATGCGCCTTGCGCATTAAAAGCACCGAACAGTTGCATGTCCATCAGTCTGCACATAACCCAAACCCTTAAGCCGTCCCAACTGAAAGCTGTTTGTACATTGCAAACTGCGCCAGCAAAGGTGAAAATCACCTGATGGGGAAACCATACATCACCGTGGTTTTACGCCAGAATAAGTACAAATTTCGATACAAAGGGAACGCCATGCTTACGCTAAAAAAATTACTTGCAGTTATGCCCTTGGTTTTACTCACAGGGTGCGCCGCCAATGGTATCTACCGCTCCGACTATAGCCCTTGCCTTGCTACGGCAGACAACCCATGCCAGGCACATTCCCTACAACAATACAACACGGCGGCGGCTGATGAATTTTTGCTCGGGTTTGTTGAAGTGGACGACCAAGGCCAATTGCGTGACCGTGCGCAAATGCAAGCATTACTGGATAAACTCTACCAGCTCGCGGTCAATGACAGCATCATCATCAACGTGTTCGTGCATGGCTGGCATCACAACGCCCGCCCCGGCGATCCTAATATCGAAAGCTTTAAAGGCGCGTTGGCTAGGCTCAGTAAAATTGAGCATGACTTAAGCCTGACCAAACATACCGCAACCCGCAAAGTGGTTGGTGTGTATGTGGGCTGGCGCGGCGAATCGATTGATGTTCCCGGCTTAAACTACCTGACCTTTTGGGACCGCAAAAGCACCGCGCAGGAAGTCGGGCATTTGGGGGTGACGGAATTGCTGGTGAGATTGGAAGAAATCGCCAATGTTAAAAATGCGCTTACACCGCCGATTAAAAGCCGCTTGGTCGTGATGGGCCACAGCTTTGGCGGGGCGGTCGTGTTCAGTGCCACCACCCAAATTTTGGCAGATCGGTTTGTCAATAGCAAAGTAGGCAAAAGCTCTGCGGGGGATGCCAACGGCTTTGGCGATTTGGTGGTGTTGTTAAACCCCGCTTTTGAAGCATTACGCTACGCGCCCGCTTACGACTTGGCGCAAGCCCAGTGCAGTTATTTTGATAACCAAGTCCCCAAACTGGCGATATTAACCTCAGAAGCCGATTACGCAACTAAATACGCATTTCCCGCCGGACAGTTTTTTTCCACATTTTTTGAAACCCACGGCACGATCCAACGTAATGATTGCAAATTCCCGCTCAGCTTGGACGAAGGCGCAGCCGACCGGAGTGCGGTCGGACATTTTGGACCGTTAATTTCCCACACCTTAACGCCGACCAACCCGCAAGACCCACACATGGCAATAGCCAATTACACCAACATGAAAAACATCTGGGCAGCGCAAACCACAGGCGGTTCCACCCAGTTTGGCACCACCGTGTTGACCCACCTCAACAAAACCAACCCCCGCAACCCCTATCTCAATGTCCGTGTCGATAAAGAACTCATCGCCGACCATAACGATGTATTTGGCGGCAGAGTTATGGATTTTTTGCGTTTGTTGGTGGAAATGTCTACGGCGGATTAGAAGTTGCGCTGGTCGTGTTATGGCTATCGCCTAACACGACAACTATGCAGTCTCCAGAACCTAGGCACGCGTACATAGGCTCAAAAACATAACTGCGTTGCCCATCTCTGGTCACTGATTTACCATCACTTCATCAAACCTATGTTTAATATTTGAGGTGTTTTATGAATCTTGCCGAACAAGTCTATCAAGCCGTTAAACCTTTACCCGATCCTATTGTTCAAGAAATTTTGGATTTTGCGTTGTTTTTACGCCAGCGTGAAGCAGCCGTTGAATGGCAAAACTTGATGCATGCCCAAACCGTTTCATTGTCAGATTGGGACAACACTGAGGATGAGGTATGGAATAATGTACCAGCCATCTGAGATTGTTTTGTTACCCTTCCCATTTAGCGACCTCTCGGCCAATAAAAAACGCCCCGTACTTATACTGACGGCAGCCAACGTTCAGGGGGATTTTTTAGCGGTGCAAATAACGTCCCAATCAGGTTACGAAAATGCTGTTGTGTAGCATCAAGATGACTTTGTACTTGGTTTACTACCCCAAAAAAGTTATGTCCGTGTTGACAAGCTTGTGACAATGAATAACGCATTGATAGTCCAACGGATAGGCAAGCTTTCTGATGATGCTTTTAAACGTATCCATCATACAGTCTGTTTAGGTTTAAATTGTTGTGAAAAATGACTGACCTAGTTCCCTCAACGCAGTAACGTAAACCAAGCACACATGGAATGTTCGCGCGACTACTACCCGTATTACGAAAGCTTCATAAGGGCTACTTGCTGAGTGCCGACCATAACGACGTATTTGGCGGCAGGGTTATGGATTTTCTACGCTTGTTAGTGGAAATGTCTACGGCGGATTAGGCCGCCAGTTTAGTTTTGGCTGGGTATTTTGAACGCCTTTCATTTGCATCAGTAAAAAAAGGGATGCCGAAGCGTCCCTAGTGATCCCGTTTTGAACGGTTAAAGCCGTTTAAAAGGATTTTTTTGCGGCTGGGTTAGCGTTAAGGGCTTACACATTTTCCTTGGTTATTGTTCCACGTCTTGGGTGACTTGCAAATCACCCCCGCTGTGGTTTGGGTCACAGTACCCTGACCGTCGGTGGCCTTAACGGTGAAACGGAAAGCCCGTGTGCCGTTGAGAGTCCCGAACGGGCTGGTCGGGAAAGTGAGCAAGCCAGTTTTGGCGTCGATAGTCAACGCACCCGTGGGCCTTGGGCCGACGACATAGATTATGATATTGGTGTCGGGAGAGAAAAAGCCGCGCCCGAGCTACGAAGCTACACAAACCCTTGTTACGCGTTTGATTTATACACCAACGCCCATCTAGAACTTTGTACCTTCTTTAAAACCGACATCCCCGTCACAGCCTTGGGCGAACTCGTTTTACCGCCAGTTGTCCTAGCCGTCTGCAACGACAATTTACCGCCACTGGAGTGCGCTTGCAGCCATAACTGTTATTGCGGACTGATTTAATCTGGAGCTGATAGAATAAGAGTTTGAACGCGAAAAGATGAAATAATATTCGCTTCATTTGCGTATTATTTTGGGGTGTCACAGAGTGGCAGCCCAACTTATAAGCGAGTTGCAAAAAAATAGCATGTATTTTTCTCTGCCAATTACAGAAGATTTGACATCAAAATAAGATGGTATACATAATGGCTTTTTGCTAAGCACTTGCTACTATAAAATATAGTGGTTAATAATGGACATAAAAGCATGCACACTTTTAAAAATTTTAAAAATTTTGCTGAAGCAGAAATTGATTTATCTAAGCCTATGACTATACTCATTGGGCGTAATGGTTCAGGTAAATCAAATATTATTGAAGGTATTGAATTATTATCAGAATTACTTAAAGGGCGTGACTTACATGAAATTTTTGATGTGGGGCGAGATGGGGATTTTGAGATTCGAGGTGGTTTGAATAGTTGCAGTCGGCAAGGCTATTCTAGTTTTGAAATTGGCTTTAAAGACACGGTATTTTTTGAACAAAAAGAACAGAACATTAATTATCAAGTTAGTGTAAATTTAGAACCCACTCTACAAGTCAATAAACAAGCTATGGTAGATGGTAAAAATCTACTTGACCAGATACCTGTGTTAAATAATTATTCGGACAATGATGCGTTACTTTTAATGGCCTTAATAGCGGGGTTAGGATTATTTTCTTCAGAAAATAAAAATATTAGTAAATTGGGTATTGGGGTTTTACTGCTTACGGCTTTTTCAGCAATTAATAAAAATCAGACTAAATCTTATAAAGAACAGCTAGATCCTGAGCTTTTATTAAAAAAATATACTGATACCTTTGTATTTGATATATATCCGCGTGCAATGAGGGAATATAGTCAGATAGGTGAAAACCAGTTAAGTAAAAATGGTGCTAAGCTATCTTCTGTACTTTTTTATTTAAAAAATAACGCGCCTGACACGCTAGAAAAAATATTGAACCGTATAAAACAATTACCCGAAGAAGAGTTTGAAAGTTTTGAGTTTATAACAACATCTGATAACAGTGATGTATTGTTCGCCTTAAAGTATCCGAATGGCGAACAAATCAGCGCAAAATTATTATCTGATGGAACTCTCCGTGCTTTGGCTATTCTTACTGCTTTAGAAACTGTTCCCGAGGGTTCGCGCATTCTTATTGAAGAAATCGACAACGGCGTTCATGCGTCAAGAGTCAATATATTAATTGAGGCAATTTGGGAAGCCAGTCATCGCCGTCATTTAAAGACTTTAATGACGACCCATAATCCTGCCACTTTAGATAGTTTAAAAGATGAGCAATTAGCATGTGTGGTGGTATGCCATTATGATAAAGAAAGCCAGTCTGCCAAACTTACGCCACTTTTAGAGTTACCAAGGGCAGACGCATTTCTAGAAATGGAAGGTTTGGGTAGTGCAGTGACTCATAATATTATCGAGCAACATTTAATACCTGATTACGAAAAACAGCAACGCAAAAATACACTTGCTTGGTTGGAGTCTTTGAATGACTAAGCGTTATTATGTTGTTGATACAGGTTATTTACTTGAGCTATTTAAAGTTGATGGACACTCTAACGATAGTACACATCAGGCTATTGATGAGAAATTTAAACAAGCAGCTCATCAAGGTTTTCAATTTTATGTCCCTGTTTCAGTTTTATTTGAGTTAGCCAACCACATTGCACATATTAATAATGGTTATCGTAGAAAACAATTAGCTGAAAGATTAGCAAAGACTGTCGAAAGTTGTGTAAAGGATAAGATGCCTTGGATTATTACGCCTTGTAAAGAGTTAGCGGCTATTGAACAACTTACAGAAACATTATTAAAGTTTTCAAATGAATATTCAATTCAAGGCTTAGGTTTAACTGATACCTCTGTTTTATTAGAAGCAGAAAAATTGTCTAAAAAATATAGACAACATGGTTATAAAGTTCACATTTGGACAACAGATAATGCTTTAAAAGCACTTGCACCTGATGCAGAAGAATAAAATCATCGATGACACAAAAGTTCTTATACCCTCTCCCTCGTTCCGCCACTACCCACAGTTAAGCGGATTACTCTTGTACATTTGGTTTTATTGCCGATACAGCCCGTTGTACTGCCGCTCTGTTTTCTAAACTTTGGGCAATGGCGTTTAGCGTGGTTGCTATAAACGCGTTCGCCTTCCCCCCTACACGATGTGCTATCCTAAAAGCCCAACCAACTAATGAGGGCGCGTGTCATTTTATCTAAAGATTTTGTTGAAACTGCCGAAGGGCTGATATTTGCCGTTGTTGCGTCGGGTGTCGAGCAAGGCAAAGTGCTGTGTTTTTTGCGTTATATCAAGACCGCAACAGGTTGGGAAAAACTTGCCACCGAACAGGCGAATGCGTTTTTAGCCCGCCATCACCCCGATTATCTGCATTATTCGCCGCTGTTGGATGCCCAGTTACATGCGGTCGCGCTTGCCCGCATTGTCCGCCATTATCCGGCGCAACAACGCTTACGGCAGTTGTTGCAAGATCGCCCTGAAGAGACGGTGACTGCGGATTTATCGGTGTTGTGCCAATTATTGCAAGGGCAGGGGATTGATGTGTCGCAGTTGGGGGTGACAGGTTCCATCTTGGTCGGCGTACAAAAAACCAGCTCGGATATTGATTTACTGTGTTATGAGCGCGGGCTGTTCCAGCACTGCCGTGCCGCTATCCGCGCTTTGCTTGCGGCGGGCTTGTTGCAGGATTTGCATGAGCAGGATTGGCATGAGTCTTATCAACGCCGCGCTTGCGCCCTGAGTTTTGAGGACTATGTTTGGCATGAGCGGCGTAAGGGCAATAAAGCCTTGGTACAGGGGCGCAAGTTTGATTTAAGTTGGGTGGATGCGCGGGTGATTGCGCCAATACAGTATCAAAAATGCGGGTTTGCCACTGTGCAATGCCAAGTGTTGGATGACACTTATGCCTTTGATTACCCGTCGCTGTTGGTGTTAGACCATGCGCAGTATGCCACGGTGGTCAGCTTTACCGCGACTTATGCGGGGCAAGCGGTTACTGGCGAAACAGTAGAAATTTCGGGGCAGGTCGAGCAAGACCCCTCAGGCCAGCAACGCTTGTTGGTAGGCTCTAGCCGCGAAGCCACGGGTGAATATATTAAGGTGATCCGTGCTTAAGCTGGGCGATATTTCCGCCGTTATTTTTGATATGGACGGCTTGGTGTTGGATACCGAACGCACTTATCTTATTGCGTGGCAACAGGCGGCAGAGACGATGGGGTTTGCGCCGCCAGCGGCGTTTTGGCAGAGTTTGTCGGGGCTAGGCGGCAAAGACATTATGCTCAAATTGGCGGCGGCTGGAGGCGAGGGGTTTGATTTGCCGCACTTTAACCAGTTGTGCGGCAGCTATTGGCGTGAGTATGTGCAAGAACACGGCATAGCCTTACGGCGCGGTGTTTTGGAATTGTTGGATTATCTGCTGGAGCAGGGTTTGCCTTACGGTTTGGCGACCAACAGCCCTGCCGCCAATGCCCATGAATGCCTGAGGTTGGCGGGTATTAGCGAGGCATTTGCACTAGTGGTGACGCGCGATGATGTGCTGTTGCCTAAACCCAGCCCCGATTTGTTTTTAAACGCCGCCGAACGCTTGCAAGTGCCTGTGGCCCAGTGCTTGGTGTTGGAGGATTCGCACACGGGCATCGTCGCGGCGCATCAGGCTGGGGCGCGGTCGGTTTTAGTGCCGTCAGCGGCGAGTGTCGATCCGCTGACGTTGGCTTTGTGTGATGGGGTTGCGGACGATTTGCTGCAGGTGTTGGCGTTATTAAAGCTATAACGGTAAGCGGGTTTTTATTACATTTTGAGTAACTATTCAGCATCCGGGGCACAACAGCCGTTCGCTGAGCGGAGTCGAAGCGAACAAACCGGCTTCGACTCCGCTCAGCCTACGGTAAATTTGACTTATTAGAAGTCGCTCTGAATAGTTACCATTTTGAATGCTTAGTTTGGGTTTTTTGGTTAATTGGTTTTCATCAGCCCATCTAAAGTCAGCCCGCAACTGGGCACAAAAGCTTGCATAAAAAAGATCACTTCCGCTTGTTCAGATGCCTTAATGGCTAACGCCAATTGTTCGGCGGCAAGTTCAAATTCACTATTCCCCGCTTTAAGTTCGGCTTGGCATTTCAAATAGGCGGAAATTTTGTCGGCAGCTTTGATAATGCTGACATGCTCTGGCGGCATTTTTTCGTGTTGGATTAAGCCTTCAAAATCGCTGCGCAGCT
Source organism: Methylococcaceae bacterium (assembly GCA_013140465.1). Classification (GTDB taxonomy): domain Bacteria; phylum Pseudomonadota; class Gammaproteobacteria; order Methylococcales; family Methylomonadaceae; genus Methylobacter_C. The sequence continues at coordinate 3,591 of JABFST010000167.1, read as the reverse complement.
CGGCGGGCAATAAGCTTAGCAGCTCATTTTCCGCTTGCTGTTCTATTTGTTTATAAGCCGCGTTAATGGCTTTGGAATGGTATTTGATCGGGGTGGGTAAATCCCCGGTAATCACTTCGGTGATGTCATGGTACAACGCGGCGGTGGCAATCGCGTTGGCATCCACCGTGCCGCCATAATAGCGGTTTTTAATCAGCGCGAGCGTGTGCGCAATCACCGCGACTTCCCAGCTGTGTTCCATCACATTTTCGTCGTGGGCGTTGCGCTTAAGTCCCCAGCGCTTAATCCATCTTAATCGGGACAGGTAGGCGTAAAAACTGCTGGATACGGATATATTGCTCATGGTACTGAATTTCCTACGGGTTAAGGCTGCAATCTGGTATCGTGTTCGGTTAGTCCGGCCTAACGTTAGGCACGTTAAGGCCATTTTACCCGCTCCCCATCGCCATCACACTCTTTAATATTATGCTCATTCAGTGGTACCCCGGTCACATGCACAAGGCCAGCAAAGAGATCAAAACAACCTTGCACCAGGTTGATTTGGTCATTGAGGTTTTGGATGCCAGAATTCCGTTCAGCAGCCAAAACCCGATGTTGGCAACTTTACGCGGCGATAAGCCGTGCATCAAAATACTCAGCAAAACCGACTTGGCTGATCCTGTCATGACCCAAGAATGGCAAAGCTATTTGGAGTTGGAGCAAGGCGTTAAAACGCTGGCGGTGACAGTCTCGCAACCCGAAAAAATCCGCCAATTATCGGATTTGTGCCATAAGATGCTGCCCGATAAGGCCGCCAGCGTTAAACTTATCAACACCTTAATTGTCGGCATCCCGAATGTGGGCAAATCGACGCTGATTAATGTGCTGGCAGGGCGGATGATAGCCAAGACTGGCAATGAACCTGCCATCACCAAAATGCAGCAGCGCATCGCCTTAGGCAACGGGATTGTGTTGTTGGACACCCCAGGTGTGCTTTGGCCTAACTTGGAAAATCCAAACACAGGCTACCGTTTGGCTACGACGGGTGCGATTAAGGACACGGCTATCGACCACGCGCAAATTGCATTTTTTGCCGCCGAGTATTTATTGCAGCATTATCCCGAGTTGCTGAAAACCCGCTACCAACTACCCGAATTGCCCGGCACAGAACAACAATTGTTAGAGGCTATCGCCAAAAGCCGTGGCTGTTTGCGTGCGGGTGGCAACGTTGATATGGATAGGGTAGCCAAAATTTTACTGGCTGAGTTAAGGGCGGGCATGATAGGCCGTATCAGCTTGGAAACCCCCGCAATGATGGAGCAAGAATTGGTCGAATTGGCACAGATACGCGCAGAAAAAGCGGCTAAGAAAAAAGCACGGCTGCAAAAAAATAAGTCTTAAGTTGTGGTTAGTTTGATGTCCCAATATTAACGCGTGGCTTAGGGCAAAAAAAGTAGTTGTGGCAATAGAGACTGTGAAAGTATTTCAAATAATCACAAAATGGTATTTTTATTTTAGTAAGGCTTTGTTTTAATTAGTTGTTTTAGTGAAAAACTTGTTTTTCACTCCGATGAGCAAGCTTGCGTTAATTCTTTCACAGTCTCAATAGCTTAAGACCTTAAACGAACGCCATCAACGCCTAGATAGCTTTAAATATCACGATATATTTAATCATCTGTTATCCACCCCTAATTTGGTCGGCATGATATTTATAAGCCGCCCACGGAGTCCCCCATGAAAAAAATCCCTATAGGCATCAGCAGCTGTTTGTTAGGCGAACGCGTGCGCTATGACGGCGGACATAAAAGTGATGCTTATATTATTGGCACTTTAGGCAACTATTTTGAATTTCGTCCGTATTGCCCAGAAGTGGCGATAGGCTTGGGCATACCCCGACCCACCATACATTTGCTTAAAAAGGGCGATGGCATCCGCTGCGTAGGCGTTAAAGACCCTAGCCTAGACGTGACCGATGCGTTACGCGCGGCGGCAGCGCAACAAACCGCGCCACTCGCCGATGTCTGTGGCTATATCTTAAAAAAAGATTCGCCCAGTTGTGGCATGGAACGGGTGAAGGTGTATGAAGGCGGGCAGCCACACCGGCAGGGCGTAGGCATTTTCGCCGAGGAAATGATGCGCAACAATCCACTGTTGCCTGTAGAGGAAGAAGGGCGTTTGGGCGATCCGGGCTTGCGCGAAAACTTTATCCAGCGCGTTTATGTGCTGTATCGCTGGAAAACCATGCTGCAAGCTGGCTTAAGTTTGCAAAGCCTGACGACTTTTCATGCCCGCCACAAACTCATCATCATGAGCCATGCCGATTATCGTGACTTAGGCCAGTTATTAGCGGGGCTAACCAAAGAAAACTTGGCAGAGCGGGCGGGGCAGTATATTTTGCAGCTGATGCAAACGCTTAAAGTGGTGGTCAAACGCAGCAACCATGTCAATGTCTTGCAACATATCCAAGGCTATCTAAAAAAACAGCTGAGTGCCGATGAAAAAGCCGAGCTTTGCGAATTGATAGAACGTTATCGGCACGGCGAGATACCGTTGATCGTGCCTTTAACCTTGTTTAAGCACCATTTTCGCAAATGCCCCGACCCTTATATAGAAGACTCCTACTATATGTCACCTTATCCGCAAGAACTGCAACTGATTAACCAGTTGTAAGGGCCTTGCTGGCTATCACTCCATAACCCTAAGAAACTACGCTATGGCAAAAATACTCATCGTCGGTTGCGGCCAACTCGGCATGCCACTCGCACATCTCTTATCAGAACAAGGCCATCAGGTGACAGGGCTTAAACGCCATCCGCCCAAAGCGGCTGATCGCCAGCTGCGCTATCTCAGCGCCGATTTGGCGAAGCCCGAAAGCTTGGCGGGATTGCCCACGGATTTTGACTGGGTGTATTTTATCGTGTCCCCCGATGGGCGCGGCAACGTACAAAGCTATCAGGACGTATACGGCACAGGACTGACCCAGCTGTTGGGGCTATTTGCCAAGGCCGCGTCCACGCCGCGCTGGATATTTGTGTCATCTACCAGCGTTTATGGGCAAACCCAAGGCGAATGGGTGGATGAAGCATCGGCTACCCAACCTACAGAGCCAAGCAGCCAGCTGATAAAACAAGCTGAACAACAAGTGTTGGCGGCAAATCCCGGCAATATTGTCGTCAGGTTTTCGGGCATATACGGGCCAGGGCGCGAATATTTGTTGCGCTTGGCACAAACCACCCCAGCCATCCAGCATACGCCCCCGTATTACACCAACCGCATCCATCAGGATGACTGCGTAGCCGTGTTGGCGTTTTTGTTGGCGCGTGGCTTGGCTGGCGACAGCTTGGCCCCGTGTTATCTGGCGAGCGATGACGACCCAGCCCCGCAATGGGAGGTTATTGCATGGATAGCGGCACAAATGCACTGTCCTACACCAACGATGAGGGACTTAGAGGGTGTGACAATGAACAAACGTTGCCGTAACCAACAGCTTAAAGCCTTGGGCTATCCTTTTATATACCCTAGCTATAAGGATGGCTATAAGCCCATGATTGATGCCTATTTGGCACAAGCCTATTAACTTATCACGAAATTATTCAGAACCCACCCCAACCC
>JABFST010000458.1 GCA_013140465.1 Methylococcaceae bacterium | reverse complement strand
TTTTTAAGGTTTTTCCTGCTAACAGGGCATGTACATTTTGTTGGTAGAAAGCATCTGGATTGGCTTCGTACATCGCCACCATCATTTGTTCTACTGAAAACCCTGTTTGCTTGGCCCGTTCTGCCACTCTCCATAAGGTGTCATTCCTTTTTGTGGGCCCGTATTCAGTTGCATCGCTTAACGCTGTTTGCGGTACGGCATTTGTTGTGCGGTTAGCTGTTATTTGTCTTTGCTCTGCTTGAGCCGACTCGGTTGTGGGCGTGAAAACTGGGATGGTAGCGGGTTGGTAGGCAGCCGGAGGGTCTAAAAGTACGGTAAATTCGCGGTATAAACTCCCTTTTGGCCATTTTACTTCAAGCAAAAAATCCAAAAAGGGTTCTTTGACGGCATCTCTTGAAGTTAACCTAACGACAACAGACTTATTGGTGCTTGAAACGGTGGTAAATTTTATTTTTGACAGGAATGTCGCCCAAGGCACACCCGCCTCGCTAAATTTGTCGAGTGGCGCCAAACTGACTTTAATGTCCGATGGGCTTTCGCCAGCTGACAGCACCAAAGCAATCTCGGCGTCAAGATTTTGGTTGAGTGCTGAGTGTAATTTGATATCGCCTATCCCCAACGAATACCCGCTCACAGGTGCGAGTAATGACATAACTGCCAAGGTTTTAGTTAAATTGCGCATATTGCTCTCCTTTACACTCATTACCAAAGTATCAGTAAACTTATTGATAAGCTTAGCCTAGATGTAATCTTTTACCAGCAGTTCTGCTATTTGTACACTGTTAAGTGCGGCCCCTTTGCGGACATTGTCGCCGACTACCCATAAATCAATGCCTTGTGGATGTGATATGTCTTCCCTGATGCGCCCCACAAACACATCATCATGGCCTGAAGAGTCAGTTACGGCTGTCGGATAACCACCGTTTTCGCGGCTATCGATTACGGTGACACCCGGGGCTTGTTGTAATAACGCCCTAACGGCCTCGGCACTAATTTTGTCGCGCGTTTCAATATGCACGGCTTCGGAATGACCATAAAAAACTGGTACGCGTACTGCCGTCGCGTTTACCTGAATATTCATGTCACCCATAATTTTTTGGGTTTCCCAAACCATTTTCATTTCTTCTTTGGTGTAACCGTTATCCATGAACACATCGATTTGTGGCAACACATTAAAGGCAATCTGCTTAGGGTAAACCTGTGGGCTAATGGCCTGTAAATTCAGCAAGTTTGCGGTTTGTTTGCCCAGCTCTTCAATAGCCTCTTTGCCTGTGCCGGATACGGCTTGATAAGTGCAAACGTTGATTCGGGTAATGCCTACGGCGTCGTAAATAGGCTTGAGAGCCACCAGCATTTGAATAGTTGAGCAGTTAGGGTTGGCAATGATGCCACGGTTTTTATAATCGGCGATTTTTTCTGGGTTGACTTCTGGCACGACCAATGGGATGTCATCGTCATACCTGAATTGCGAAGTATTGTCGATGACAATACATCCCGCCGCTGCGGCGATAGGCGCATAAATTTCTGATACGGCTGCACCGGGTGAAAACAAGCCAATCTGGGCTTTAGAAAAGTCGAAAGTGGCCAAATCTTCAACTTTTAAACTGCCGCCTTTAAAGGCTATGCGTTTGCCAACTGAGTTGCTGCTGGCTAACGCGTAAACTTCGCCCACAGGAAACTGGCGCTCTTCCAAGATAGCCAGCATGGCTTCACCTACTGCACCTGTCGCACCCACTACGGCGACATTATACGCTTTAGTCATTTATTTTTCCTTTGGCAGTTAATTTTTTTGGGGTATGGCTGAATTACGGTGCAAAGGCAAAATATCAAGACCTATGATTTTTGCCTAGCCCGTATCGGATTATTTGCTTGTTAAAAGCACAATGTGATGCGTGTGCTTAAGTCGGATTGCCGTGTACCTACTCTTTTATTTTAGCCTAAAATGGCCAAAATTTTATGGGTGATTTCATCAACTGTGCCGACACCGGCAATTGAGCTAAAGTTCACGCCAGAACTTGTGGCTGAATAATAGCCTACGAGGGGCTTGGTTTGGTCATGATAAACACTAAGCCGTTTACGTACAGTGGCTTCTTGGTCGTCATCGCGTTGGATTAAAGGTTCGCCGGTCACATCATCAACGCCCGCCACTTTAGGGGGGTTATGGATGATATGATAAGTGCGCCCAGACTGCGGATGCACACGGCGACCCGCTATACGCTGCACAATTTCCTCATCCTCAACGACAATTTCAATCACATTATCGATAGTCACGCCTAAGGCGGCAAGCCCTTCGGCTTGGGCTATGGTTCTTGGAAAGCCATCCAGCAGATACCCTCTTGCACAATCGGCCTCGGCTATACGCTCTTTAATCAGACCCAAAATAATGTCGTCAGAAACCAATCCACCTGCATCCATCACTTGCTTGGCGGCAATCCCCAAGGCCGTGCCGGCACGAACAGCGGCGCGCAGCATATCCCCTGTTGAAATTTGTGGGATTGCATATTTTTGGGTGATGAACTGGGCTTGGGTTCCTTTTCCTGAACCCGGGCTTCCTAAGAGGATAATGCGCATAGTGGTCTCCATTGTCTCGCTAAAAAAATTTTTACCTTATATAACATTAGTTTAAGTAGCAGTTAGCTAGAAAACTGCAATACGGTGAGGGTAAGTGAATGTAAAGGTTTGTATTTTATAACACAAGCTATTTATTCTCTTGTAAAAATGTCATTATTTCCCTATTCTTATGCGGTATTCTTTATGTAAATATGACTGCCCACCCCCACTAAATCGTTAGCCCGCTTGCACTACGGCAAGATTGAGATGGGGCTGGCTTCGGCATTACCCAACAAGCCCATAGCGTCGGCAATGGTGATGCGCTGCACCCAATCTTAAGCCCAACGGGTCTAGCAACGCAAACACATGGCCACTTTGCTACAAATAATCGTTATCTACCCGTTTGTAAATATACAAAGCTGACCGCCGACTATTGCACCCTAGCTTGGTTAAGCCTATAGGCAACATTTCCCCAGTAAATCTATGTGCTTGATTTACTATAAATACCAACCCCGTGCAGAATTAATGGATAGCCACGATGAGTAACCTGCTTACACTTTTTCAAGATTCTTCATCTCTGCAAGGCAGTAACGCCGGCTTTATTGAAGACTTGTATGAACAGTTTTTAGAAGACCCCGAGTCTGTTGATGCTAGCTGGCAACAACAGTTCCGCGCCCTGCAAAACGGCATTGCTTACGAAACCCCACATAGCCCTGTTGTCCAGCGCTTTGCCCAGCTCGCGGTCAAATCCCAAGGCCGATTGGCACAACTGCAAGGGTTTACAGAAGCAAGCGTCAAAAAACAAGCCGCCGTGTCCAGGCTGATTAACCATTACCGTGTACGCGGTCACCAAATAGCCAACAATAACCCGCTAGGCAAAAGCACTGCACCGCCAGCCGACATGGATCCCGCGTATTACGGCCTCGCCGAGCCAGACATGGATACGATGTTCGATTCGGGGGCCTTGTTTGGGCATGAAGACCGTTTGCCCTTGCGCAACATCATCGCCAACTTACAAACCATTTACTGTGGCAGTATCGGCTCTGAATTCATGCACATTGTTGACACCAATATCCGCCGTTGGGTCATCAACCGCTTAGAAAACCCCAAAGCGCATACTTTACCCAACGCCGAAAAAAAGCACTGGATACTCAAGTTGCTGACCGCCGCTGAAGGCATAGAAAACTATCTGCATCACCGTTTTGTGGGCCAAAAACGCTTTTCGCTGGAAGGCGGCGAATCGCTAATCCCTATCTTAGACCAATTAATCCAAGACTCGGGTGAAAAAGGCGTTAAAGAAATCGTTATTGGCATGGCGCACCGCGGTCGCTTAAACGTGCTGATTAACATCTTAGGCAAAAGCCCAGCCAGTTTGTTTGACGAATTTGCTGGCATTACCACACCCACGCCTGGTGTCAATTCGGGTGATGTCAAATACCACATGGGCTTTTCATCTGACATCGCCACCCCCGGCGGCCCAGTACATTTAACCTTGGCATTTAACCCTTCGCATTTGGAAATCATCAACCCTGTGGTTGAAGGTTCGGTTAAAGCCC
>JABFST010000005.1 GCA_013140465.1 Methylococcaceae bacterium | reverse complement strand
TCCCAGAAAGCGGACGTTGCAAGGTTTGCCCAACCCCATCCTTACCCTGTTGCGACAAGCCCGGGACATCGGGCTAAGCCGTGTTTAATCAATGGGATAGGGGCTTAAGTTGGCGCGTATGGGGGTAACGCGTGGTCTTCTGTAGCTACGGTTTCTAGTACATAGCGGGATAGGATGCTAAGAACAAAATCGGGTAGATTTTGTTGTTGCTGTTTTGCCATGTGCAGCAGGGCTTGTTCTAACTGGGGATCTTGTAGGGTGAGGTGAATATCTTGCATCGCGCGTACCTCCAAAAACTCGGCATAAAAAAGGTTACATCACTGTACCCTTTTTTGTAACCGCACGCTAGGCGTTGGCTTAGCCTAGCATTTCCTTCACTTTTGTCATGCTGCCCGCATACCGCATTGATGGTCAAAGCTTGTTATGCTTAGTTTGCGGCTGCGTAGGGATCTTGGCATATCAGGACAGCATCTACACTTTTTTGGTAGTATAAAACCATTCCCCAACCCGACTAACATCACCCACATGCCACCCAAACGTATCCCCGTCTACCTGCTCAGCGGTTTTTTAGGCAGTGGCAAAACCACTTTGCTTAACCGCCTGTTGGCACACGCGCCGCAATCGGCGGTCATCATTAACGAGTTTGGCGCAACGCCGATAGACCAGCAATTGTTGCGTGACCATCATGCCCCGTTGTCCGTCTTGGCGGGCGGGTGTTTGTGTTGCCAGGTGAAAGGGTCGGTGTCGCCGCTACTGAAAAACCTGCGCATGGGCTGGGAGGCGGGGACGGTTGCGTTTGAGCGGGTCATTATTGAAACCAGCGGCGTTGCCAATCCTGAACCGATATTGGATGTGCTGTTGCGCGACCGTTGGCTGGCGGCGCGGTATAGCTTACAGGCGGTCATTAGCACGGTGTCGGCGGTGATGGACACGGCGCACTTTGGCTATTTCCCCGAAGCCAAAGCCCAAATCGCCTGGGCCGACACCCTCGTGTTGACCCAAACCGACCTTGCCGATGCCGCGCAAATCGCCGCCATGAATGGGCTGTTAGACAGTTTTAACCCCGCTGCAATAAGATTGACCGCCGTTAATGGCGATGCTGATGTAGACACCTTGCTGAATTTTGCCAAACCCTTGCGGCTAGTGCGCCCAGCCGCCGATCAACCGACTGGGCATGAATTTAGCAGTGTTTGTGTGCCGTTAGTTTCGCCCGTGCCTTGGGAACAATTGCAAGCGGCGTTGCTGGCTAGTATGGCGCGTTATCGTCCGCAGTTGTTGCGCCTGAAAGGCATGGTGTATACGCCAGGCTCAGCTGCACCGTTGTCGGTGCAAGGCACGGGCGATAGGCTGTATCCACCCACGCGTATGGAGGCTAGGCCGTCGGATGACGGTGTGGGGCGCTTGGTGTTTATTGGTGCTGGGGATTTGGCTGAATTAGCCGGGAGTTTTTTAAGGCTGACGGAATAGCGGTGTCCTGATTGATTTTAATTTTGGACTAGCATCGGCTGAAAGGTAAATACATTTGGGTTGTTGGCATTAACGGTAACTTTAACCCAATGTAGGTTTGGGCTACCAAAAGTTTCAATGCGGGTGAAGTTTTTTAGTAGATGCGCCTGATCTATCAGAGGCTTATCTACTTTAAAATAGTGAGTGTCGCCGTGAACTAATAAAACTTGGCCGCTAAAGGCGTTAGTTTCTGCCACTAAAGCTGCTAAAAACGCATTATAGCCATCAAAATTTGCTTTAGCCCTTTCGTTTACAGATTCGGTTTCGGGTAAATCAAAACCAGGATCAGCGTGGATCACTAGCACCAAGCCTAATGCGTTATGCTGTTTGGCCTCTTGAAAGGTGGCCTGTAAAAAATTAATATTGGCTTTATCGCGTTCGAGATATTCATGATTATCGGCATCGCATTCAACTTGAGTACGAACACTTTTAGGGTTTACACAATTGCCCTCATTAACCTTATTATTATTGCTGCCGGGTATATTTAAGCCCACAAAGAATATCCGACCATAACGCCAACGTACATTTTCTGAATAGATTTGCCGTACCGTTCCTTGGCGATGTAGCTGCATTTTAGTTTTGCCAAAACTGTAGTTATCACTAAACAAGTGTTGGCGCAAATAATTAAGCCGTTCTAAATTATTATAGCCACCGTTATTTATTCGATGGCAATCCGTCCATTCATTGTCACCCAATACATAAACCGTAGGCGCATGAAGGCTGTTAAATAAAGTGCTTACCTCTTGGCCAATTGCTTGGTCGGTACACTCAGAGCTACCATCTTTGGTATCGCCGTCAAAAATTGTAAAGGCAAGATTTGACGAGTTCATGCTCATAAGCAAGCGGGACATTTTCTCACCGTCTTTGGCGCCGTCATTATTTTTGGTATAGGGCATGTCGCCCCATAATCCAAATGAAAACTCATCGGGCATTACGAATGAGGTGCAAAATACAAGGACTGTAAGTAAAAAAATAATCGTGCTTGTAAATTTTACATTCTTACTCATGGTTAATCCGACAATATATAAAATAGTTTTAATTTAAGCGATGAGTTCTTGTTTTTGGCACTGGTTTCGCTATGCGCTCTAACGAGTCCGGCATCCATGCCGGAATGACGGGCTAATGACTTGTGTAAATGCCTATACGTTGGCAAAGGAAAAGACATGTGGATTTTTTGCAATTCGCTTAGATAAATAGGCTACTCACTTAAAGCGGGACTGAGGAGCCGTTGGCTGAGCGGAGTCGAAGCCGGCGGCGGGATTCGCTTCGACTCCGCTCAGCGAACGACACCCAAACTGTCCCAGATTAAACGGGAAGCCGATAAATATATTTTTCCTAGCTGTCGTAGTGACCGTTAAAGTGGCTTTAAAGCGACGTTGGCAAGCCCTTTGTGGGTTTAAATCCTGCAAAGTAAGCACTATTTGGGTGCGGCTCACCAACAACACTTTAGCATACAACATTGGCTTAACACGTTAAGGTTAGGTCGAAATTAGTAATAGATGTCAGCACAGGCGGCTAGTCTTAATGCGCCTGTTTTTCATCTTGTTGGCTATCCGGCAAAACAAATCGGTGCTAAAGTGTTTTGCCGCTTCGGTAAGCTGTACGGTCGCTCGCCAGATTAGGCATCTAAGCGGGTTTACGCGATCATTTATGAATGCCATAGTGCGCGTTAATTCCCTTAGGTAAGGCTTTAACATGATGGCGGTGGCTGTAATTTGCCGGATGTTAACGATTAACACTTGAAATTAATAGCCTGTAGACAGCCCAAACCTTTGCCTTTGCTGGGCCGCTTAAGCGAGAATAAGCAATAAACTTAACTTGAAACCAACAAATCAACCAACTGACTATGGATTACTTTAATTATAAAGACGATGCCCTGTATGCCGAAGACGTAGCCGTGGCAGACATCGTTAAGCACTATGGCAGCCCTTGCTATATTTATTCCAGAGCTACTTTAGAGCGGCATTGGCGTGCGTTTGACGACGCTTTTGGCGCGCATAAGCATTTGATTTGTTATGCCGTAAAAGCCAATTCCAACTTGGGCTTACTGAATGTGTTGGCGCGTTTGGGTTCGGGCTTTGACATTGTGTCGTTAGGCGAGTTGGAGCGGGTGTTGGCGGCGGGCGGCGATCCTAAAAAAGTGGTTTTTTCAGGTGTGGGCAAACGCGAGGATGAAATTTTAGCGGCTTTAAAGGTGGGCATCCGCTGTTTTAATGTCGAAGTCAGTGGCGAGTTGGACCGCATTAACGCCTTGGCTGGACAGTTAGGCGTCGTTGCGCCCGTGTCGTTTCGGGTGAATCCTGATGTCGATGCCAAAACCCATCCGTATATTTCTACGGGCTTAAAAGAAAATAAATTCGGCATCGACATTAACCAAGCCTTGCAAGAATATCGCCGTGCCGCAGCGATGGCGCATGTTGAGGTGATAGGTATCGATTGCCATATTGGTTCGCAGCTGACCGAGACACGACCATTTTTGGATGCCTTGGATAAGGTCTTGGAATTGGTCGAGGTGCTGAAAGCCGAAGGGATACACTTGCATCATCTGGATTTAGGCGGTGGTTTGGGCATCCGTTATAACCAAGAGCAGCCACCCGCACCCGC
>JABFST010000433.1 GCA_013140465.1 Methylococcaceae bacterium | reverse complement strand
TTATTGGCTTTCCTAGCGGTGATTTTGCCAAAGTCATCGACACCAATAAAGTCGTTGACATAAACGCCACCGACGGCACGGCGATCAAAACCTTTGTAGGCGGCAGGGACGATGCTTTTTTTAATGATTTGCCGGGATTTTTCTGCTCCATCAATTACACGCCACAGTTTTACAAAATCCCCCATGCCTTAACAGAAAAACGGGAATTGCCAATACCCAAAACCTTAATTGAGCTGGAAGGCAACAGCTTATTTAATTTTGACCCCAAAAACCCTGAACTAGGCTATAAAGTTAAAGCCGACCTGCCACAGGGCAATTTAACGTGGCAAGGCAGCAAATTCCATAAAGACAAAAACGGCAATTTCCGCTTTGTCTACAGCGGCAAAGACGCACAAGCAGGACGCAACATTAACGCCATCGTGTTAGAAATCCCGTTAAAGTTTTTGACCAAAAAACCCGAAACCGACCGTATCGTCAGAACTTGGGGCGAAAGCTGGATTTTAAGTGCCTCGGCTAAAGCCAAAGCCATACCCGATAAAAAAGAGCATTCGTTTTTTGGCCTGTTCAGCGGCTTAAAATCCCCCGGCACGCCACCCGAAGTAGGCTTTAACGACGACATTCGCGATTACAAAAAAGTCGATGTTGATGGCGTACCGTTTTTGGATGCCGCGCTCAACTCGCGCGAAGACGACAAACAGCTCGCAAACAACGTTAAATTATCGGAATTGTATGTCCGGCGTTTTGCCCACTTAGGCTGGGGCTTTGGGCCATCGATTAGCGCCCTGGGCCTAGGCAGTTGTTTCGACCATTCCAATGCGACTGTTTCGGTTTATAAAACTTACGACTCGACACTAGAAGCGTTCCCACGCGCGAAAAAATGTTTCTTCCAACGCATTAACATGCCGGACAATTCATGGAACGTAAAAGGCTTAAACATCAAGCCACCACGCACGTTTGAAATATTTATCCCCAATGTCGCTTCTATCGATATGGACACTAACGGCACTTGGCCTTTTGGTCGGCGTTTTGAAGACCAAGTGGCGACGCGCTTCTTAGCGTTGTTTTTAGATATGGAAAAAGGCTGCGGCGGCAAACCCTGCAACCTAGAAAGCTTAAACCAACCCGCCTTATGGGAAGGCGCACCGATTACGCCCAAAACCGTACCCAACCCGCTGAAAAACGACAAGCCATTTCTAACCAGCTTCCCTTATTTGGCGGAGCCTTGGCAATAGCAGGTTATTGTGTTTACGCGGAGCGGTTATCATTCCCACGCTCGGCAGTTAAACACAGCCCCCTGGAGTGCAACGGCTTTAGACGTTGCCGTGTCGGCAATAAAACCGAGAGTACAACGTCTAAAGCCGTTGTACTCCGCTTAACTAAGGGGCAGTAACCCAGAGCATCGCAACTATAAAACGGGGCGAGAATAACAAAGGAGACTGTGAAAGAATTAACGTAAGCTTGGTCATCGGAGTGAAAAAAAGTGAAAAAACATGTGTTTTCACTCCAGTCTCTATTTAAAACAAAGGCTTACGAAAATAAAACACAGCTTTTTGTGGGTATTTTAAATACTTTCACAGTCTCAAAGCCAACACGCCACCAAACCACTATGCCCAACCTCATCTTACACCTCGCCAAATGCACTGTATTCTTGCTGATCGCCCTACTTGCCACCACATTGGCGTGCTGGTTTACCCCCGCTGGCAACGATTACCAACGCGAACTCAACGACCTCGCATCAGCCGCCGCCCACCGCCCTGCCCTTAAACCCGCAGAAACAGCCTTCAACAACGCCTATTACTGGTTTGCCAAAAGCGCACTGACCGCCCACCCCAAAGACGCGCAACAAGCCCTAGCCGCATTTGCAACCGCCACAAACACCCAGCCTGTCTCGGCTGAACTGTTGCTGTTAAAAGCCAGCTTTAACTTAAAATGGCACCGCATACCCGCCGCCAAAGCCGACTTGGCGCAGCTAGGCGCATTGTCCAACGACCCTAGGGTGCAAATCTTACACGCCGACATTGCCGTGCAAGAAGGCGATTACCCCGCCGCGCTAGCAAGCTATACACAACGCCTAAACCACCAGCGCAACTGGGATACGCTGGCGCGTTTAGCCTATTTACGCGCCAAACTCGGCGACCCAAAAACCGCCGATGAACTCTATATTGCCGCCGAAGCCGAACTGTCAGCCAAAGACATGCGTGCTTTTGCATGGCTAGAATTACAACGCGGCTATTTGGCCTTATCCGCAGGAGACTACCCACGCGCCGACACCCATTACCAAGCCGCCGAACACGCCTACAGCGGCTATTGGCTGAGCCAAGATTACCGCGCCGAATGGTATGCCGCGCAACGCAACTACCCCGCCGCCATACAAACCTATCTGGCACTGATTGCCTGTTCCAAACGGCCTGAACATTACCACGCCTTAGGCGACTTATACCTGTTCATGAATCAGCCCGAACTCGCCAAACCTTGGCATGATGCCGCTTTAGCCGCGTATATGGCGGCGGTGCAGCGCGGCGAAACCCAGTATTACCATACGCTGTCAGCATTTTATGCCGACACCCGCACCGATGGCGCACTCGCTATCACCTATGCCCAACAAGATGTGCGCCTACGTCCCAATGTCGGCACGCGCGATGCCTTGGCTTGGGCGTATTTTCGTGCCGAACGCTATCCAGAAGCAGCGGCAGAAATGCAGCGGGCCTTAGCCTATGGCTGGCAAGACGCGCATTTGTTTTACCACGCCGCGATGATCTTTTTAGCCGCCGGACCAACCGCACTAGGCCAACACTATCTGAACCTAGCCGCCACCCTCAACCCGCATTACACCGATTTTCATGCGCACCGCTAATGTCCTGCTGGCTGCGCTACTGCTGTGGTGCGCCAACGCGCTTGCACATCCCGTGGCGCAAGGGGCATTCGACATCGACATCGACATCAACACCCAACACCTCACCCTCAACGCCACGCTTAGCCTAGAAGAAGTCTTGGTCGCCAATGCCTACGGCGGCGCCCAAGCCCTCTCCGGCTTAGCGGCTATCCGCGCCCACGGTGACTATTTACTCGCACACCTACAACTCAGTGCCGATGGGCAAGGTTTGCGCGGACACGTCACCGCCGTCCCCAGCCAAACCAGCGATAAACTGCACTATCAACTGGTTTACCCACTCCCGTCCACGCCTTACCAACAGCTAAAACTATCACAAAATATCTTACGCGAATTCAACTTCGCCCCGGGCAACCCGTGGGAAGCCAGCTTCATCACCCGCATCCGCCACAATGGCGCAATCAGCCAAGACGGCGTACTGTTAGCCCACAACCAAGCCCTCACTTTTAGCCCCCATTCCCAAAGCGATAGCCATTCCCCAACGCTAGCCGCCGCATTTGTGCAACTTGGCATCAGCCATATCCTAACAGGTTACGACCACCTGTTATTTGTTGCCGCGCTCGTGCTGGCAGCCAGCCGTTGGCAATATTTGTTGGCAGTGATAGCCGCTTTCACCTTGGCGCACACGCTGACCTTAACGCTATCGGCGTTGGCTATCGTGCGCTTGCCCAGCAGCGTAATTGAACCCATGATAGCCACCAGCATAGTCGCCGTCGCTGTACAAAACAGCTTGTGGCCCCGGCATAGCCAAGGTTGGTTACGTCTGGCTTTGGCATTTGGCTTTGGCCTGTTTCATGGCTTAGGTTTTGCTGGCGGCTTGCTAGAAGCCTTGTCGGGTATGGCGGGGCTAAACTGGCTATGGGCCTTAGTGGGTTTTAGCGTAGGCGTAGAAGTAGGGCATGTGCTAGTCGTCGCACCTGTTTATGTCATTTTGCTGGGCTTACGCAAACGGCTTTCCGCACAGCGTTTTGCCCAACTGCAATGCGTTGGTTCTGTTTTGATCGCTTTGTGTGGCGTGGTGTATGTGTGGGCGGCGTTGGTGTCCACTACCCATAGTTAAGCAATGACAGCTGGAGTGCAACGGCTTTAGCTGTTGCCGTTCCGACAAAAAGTTACTATTTTTGTAACTATTCAGAGCGACTTCTAATAAGTCAAATTTACCGTAGGCTGAGCGGAGTCGAAGCCGGTTTGTTCGCTTCGACTCCGCTCAGCGAACGGCTGTTCCGCTCAGCGAACGGCTGTTCCGC
>JABFST010000172.1 GCA_013140465.1 Methylococcaceae bacterium | reverse complement strand
CCGTTATCATGGACAGTTCTTTATTGAAAGTGGACGAGTTATTCCATATCGGCGCACGGATGCGCAAGATTGCCCTACAAAGTGCCGTCGGCGGGATGCTACTGAGCCTGATCGGCATGGGCTTTGCGGGATTGGGCTATCTTAGCCCCGTCGCAGGAGCGGTCGCCCAGGAACTGATTGATGTGTTAGCCGTGTTAAATGCCTTGCGTGCGGCAGTACCGCCCAAAACCTTGTCGGATTATTAAGTTATATCCGCTTATCGTAGCTTCTCATTAGTCGTCAGATAAAGACCTACGAGGTTTATAAAACCTCGCTGGTCTACCGCTATTGCTTACAACTTAAGAGAAGTTACCACTCATCTCCCGTCCCCTACCGAAGCCGCCTAATAGCCATAGTGAACCTGGTTTTTAAGCATCTGTGCGCTAGCAAACAGACAAACCTAGCCGCATCCTCTAGCATGAAGCCGTAAACCGTTATTTATGTAAGGGTTTACCCCCCCTTTCATCATTTAAACCAGAGGTGAGCCATGAGCAAAAAAACCCAATCTGACAACTTAGACAGCATCTTGGATGACATTATTTATCTGCCCGACCATACCGCTAAAATTGCCGAACTGGCTTATTTTAAGGCCGAGAACAGAGGCTTTGAGCCGGGGCAAGAATTGGATGACTGGCTAGAAGCGGAACAAGAGTTTTCGTATTAACACGGCACAGAGCGGGTGGGCTGCGATCGCCATAGCGATTGTGCCTCCGTCTAACGCTGGGATAAAACCTTAGGATGTTTTCTACAAGCGGCAACAGCCGTGCTTATTAAAAGCATCCTTAAATCGGGGCGTTTTTTAACCTAAACTTGACCCGAAACCCAACCATCACTTAACAAGGAATAACCATGAAACCGACTTGGATACTGGTTGCCGACAATACCTTAGCCCGCTTTTTTACGGTAGACACGGCCTCTTCGCCGTTAGAAGAATTAAGCTCTTTAACCCATGCCCAAGGCCGATTGCTGGATCATGACATCACCACCGCCATCCCAGGAAAAATAAAGTCATCGACAGGCGTAGGTCATGCCTTAGAGCAAGCCACAGACCCCAAACAACACGAGGCGGATAATTTTGCCAAGCATGTCGCCGACTATTTGTCCGATGCCTTAAATGTCAATAAGTTTGAACAACTCGCAATTGTCGCGGGCCCCGCGTTTTTGGGTATGTTGCGCCAGCACTTGTCGGGGCAGCTAAAAAAACGGGTTTGTTTTGAGTTAAACAAAAGCATTGCCGAGCAAAGCCCAGAAAATATTCGTAGCCATTTGCCCAAGTTTTTGCCCAGCATTTAAGGCATCGCTATTGCTGTCACTTATTAGCTGCCGCACAAACTAAGTCAGTGTGTAGGGGGGCAATAGGCTACCTGTGGGAGAGGCTAAAGCCTGTCCCACAAACCTTAAAACAACAAACTCGCGTTAAGGTGATTTTTATTTTCGTAAGCCTTTGTTTTAAGTAGAGACTGGAGTGAAAAAACAGGTTTTTTCACGCCGATGAGCAAACTTACGTTAATTCTTTCACAGTCTCTATTGCGCCCTCACTATTGGCTTAGGGCCATCCCCAAAAAACAAACCCACCTATGTGTCATAGCGTACAGTGCAGCACCACACAAAAGCCTAGTATCAACCCACAAACGCAACGTTTAGCCCAACCCAAATAGGCTAAGTCTGCCTTGTAACGCCACGCCCATAACAACGGGCTATAAGTTTTACCAACCCCACACAAAGAGAATTTATTATGAACAACCATCATTATTTAGGCTTGGCCTTAGCTGCTTGTTTGGGCATGGCATCAGCTCCGTTATTGGCAGAAACAGCCATACCCGCTGCGCCCGCACCTATCACTGCTCCGATAGAATCAGCGGCAGACCATAAAGCCGCTGCTGCATTGCACCAACAACATGCCGATTACCACAAAGCCCAGGCTGCGCATCACCGCTCGGTCGCTGATGTCTATGGCAAAACCGACAAACATGGCTTAAAAAAACAACATGAAGCGTTGGCGACCCATGAAGATGCCTTGGCTAAAGAACACGCCAAAACTGCTGCCACACATGAAAAATTAGCCAACCCCAAATAACCGCTTCATCGCGCATGTCCTTAAGGCTATACGCCACAGCCAAAGCCATGCGCAACACCTCCAACGCCTTACCATCCACCTAATCGGGGCAAGTCATCGACCGCCTTAAGTATTGCCCGCAAACCTTTAGCAACTAGCCCGAATTTAACTCCCCCCTAACGAGAGAACATCATGAACCCAACACAACATTCTGCCGTCGGCCTTTTTAACAACCATGAAGATGCTGAACTGGCGGTTAAAGAACTGCAACTGTCCGGCTACGATATGACCAAGTTGTCTGTCGTAGGCAAAGACTACCACACCGAAGAACATGTCATCGGTTACTACAATACGGGCGAACGCATGGCGACATGGGGAAAATTCGGCTTGTTTTGGGGGACGATTTGGGGCTTGCTGTTTGGGTCGGCGTTTTTTCTGATTCCTGGCATCGGTGCCGTCATGGTGGGCGGGCCTTTAGTCAGCTGGATTATCGGTGCGCTGGAAACTGCCGTAGTAACAGGCGGTCTAACAGCTTTAGGCGGCGCATTAGCCAGTATTGGCATTCCTAAAGACAGCGTAATCCAATATGAATCCGCCCTAAAAGCTAATAAGTTTTTGCTGATCGTACACGGCACCCGCCTAGAAGTGGACCAAGCCAAAGACATTTTGCTGCATAATAAAGCCGACAGCGCCCATGTACATAAACAAGAACTCGCTGAAACCACCGAATTGGCTTCCTAACTGCACTGCCAGACCAACGAGGCCAGCGCATTCCCCAACCTGTTACCGAGATGACCGAGATGAGCGATACACCCACCACATCCCCCGAACAACCCGTTTGGTTTATCACTGGCTGCTCGACTGGCTTTGGTCGTGAGCTGGCGAACTATTTGCTCGACAAGGGCTACCGCGTCGTCGTCAGTGCGCGTAATCCTGATGATTTAAACGGCTTTGCCACTTATGCCAATGCCCTGATCGTCAAGCTTGATGTCACTGACCGCCATCAAGCTGAAACCGCCGTCAAAACTGCCGAAGCTAGATTTGGCGGGATAGACGTGCTGGTCAATAACGCAGGTGTCGGCTATTTTGCCGCTGTGGAAGAAAGCGAAGAAAGCCAAGTCCGCGCGATGTTTGACGTCAACGTGTTTGGCCTAAGCCGCATGATACATTTGGTCTTACCCACCATGCGCCAACGCGGCAAAGGTTTTATCGTCAATATTTCTTCTATCGGTGGCTTAATGGGGCTACCCGCGTTGGGATATTACAATGCCACTAAATTTGCCGTAGAAGGCTTGTCTGAAGCACTCTGGCAAGAAACCGAACCCTTGGGCATCAAGGTAATGCTGGTGGAACCTAGCGGCTTTCGTACCGATTGGGCGGGGCGTTCTGCGAGCGAAAGCCACAATACGATAGACGCTTATGCCAAAACGGCGGGACTAATCCGCAAACATTTACGCGCCGCATCAGGCAAGCAAGCAGGGGACCCGCAACGCGCGGTCGTCGCGATCGTCGAGGCCGTAGAATCTAAAAATCCGCCGCACCGTTTATTGCTGGGCAATGATGCGTTCAAATGGGCAATGGGCAAACTAGAGACCTTACGCACTGAGTTTTTGGCTTGGGAGACTGTGTCGCGCGGGGCGGATTTTCCTAAACAATAAAGACTAGCCTTGCGTCGCTGCCCTCAGTTTAGCTATGACAAGCTGGCGTGGTAAGGCTTTAGACCTTGCCGTGTCGGCCATCAAACCCAAAATACAACAGGTAAAGTCCTGGCAGAATAAAGACCTGCGAGGTTTATAAAACCTCGCAGGTCTGCCGCTTAAGCCATTGATTTTAGAATTTTGTGGGAGAGGCTAAAGCCTCTCCCACACGAATACTTCACAGTCTCCTAACTGTGGGCAGCAAACTTCCAGGGCTACTCACTTAAAGCGGGACTCACTTAAAGCGGGACTGAGGAGCCGTTGGCTGAGCGGAGCCGTTGGCTGAGCGGAGTCGAAGCCGGCGGCGGGATTCGCTTCGACTCCGCTCAGCGAACGACACCCAAACTGTCCAAGCTTAAA
>JABFST010000507.1 GCA_013140465.1 Methylococcaceae bacterium | reverse complement strand
CTAGAAGACCGTTTGTATACCGCTGGGTATTTATCGCCCGCTATTGCCGCCGCGTTTGGCACTTTGGGCTATGTTGGTCGTGCCAGCGGGCAAGATTTTGATGTCCGCCGTGACGCGCCTTATCCGCCGTATCACGGGGTTAGTTTTAGGGTGGCGGTGGAAAACCAAGGCGATATAGCCTCACGGTTTTGGCTGCGTTACAAAGAAATCAACACCGCCTTAAAATTGCTGGAGCAGTTTTTGGCACAACTGGCGCCAGGCGACATCTGCACGGCGTGGCGGACACCGCCAGCGGGCAGTGCTGCGGTCAGTTGTGTGGAAGGCTGGCGCGGTGAGATAGTCAGCTATGTCCGTTTTGCCGCCGACAATACCATCGCCCGCTTTTATCCGCGCGACCCTAGCATTATCAACTGGCCCGCTTTGGAAAAACTCACGCTCAATAATATCGTGCCGGATTTTCCGGTGTGCAACAAATCCCTGAACGGTTCGTATTCGGGCAATGACTTATAGGACACGCGCATGTTGAGACTGTTTAAAAAAATCCTGCAAACCGGGGTGGTCACAGAAACCTATAAGCCGCCTAAAGACGACGATTTGGAAGCCTTGGGCATCCAGCTCAAACGCCATATCGACCAGCGTTTTGCTGGCAGCATCGCGATCCGCCAAGTGGATGCGGGTTCGTGTAATGGCTGTGAGTTGGAAATCCACGCCTTAAACAATCCTTATTATGATATAGAACGCTATGGCGTCCATTTTGTCGCCTCGCCGCGCCATGCCGATGTGTTGTTAGTGACGGGGCCGGTGTCGCGGCATATGCAAACCGCTTTGTTGCGTACTTATGATGCCACGCCCGACCCTAAATGGGTGATCGCGGTCGGCGATTGCGCGGCTTGCGGCGGTGAGTTTGGCGAGTCTTATGCCAGTTGCGGGGCGGTGGCGAACGTGATTCCTGTGGATATGGCAATTAGCGGTTGTCCGCCCACGCCTGTGGCGTTGTTGAAAGGCTTGTTGGCGTTGATGGCGAAATAAGCATCAGCCCATCCTTGCATGATAAACACAGTTTATAGTTCCGACTCCCCGCGTCACTACCCGGAGTTAAGCTATAGCAGCCGGAGTGCAACGGCTTTAGACGTTGCCGTGTCGGCAATCAAACCGAGAAAACAAGGTCTAAAACCGTTGTACTCCGACTGCCTTTCAATGTGCTTGCATTTGCTGAGTTTCCTTCCAGCTGGCATAACCACCCGCCAAACTGTAAACATCCTGAAAACCAAAATCGCTAAAAAATTCGGCAAGATGTTCGCTGGCATGTCCGTAATAGCAATAAATCAACAAGCTGCGCTGTTTGTTGCCGCGTATCACCAACGCTTCTTTTAAGCCTTCGTGGACATGTAAGGCGTTGTCCAGATGACCCGCCTTATAATCTTTTAAGTCGCGGCAATCCAAAATCATCGGCTGTTTTTCGGCAATTAAGGTTTCGGCATCGGCAATGTCTAAGGTTTTGTAGCGTTTGGTCATGGTGTAGTCCTGTCGGGTAAAAATTTAATGTTGGGGCGGTTTTGGATGCGGTTAAAGCCGCTCCTAGATCCTGCGCGTGTCAACTGTAAATGCAGGGCTGGTCTTTTTCTAAGTCCATACCCCTAAACACCGAACAACGTTTAAACACCGCCAAACTCGGGGCGGTGTTTTTGTGTTGGCAATATTTGGCGACCAGCTTAGACAGCCCTTTAATGTCACGGCCTGTGGCATCGGGAAATATATCCACCAACTGGCCAATTAAATCGGCATCCACGGTCAAGCCAAACTGATCGACCATGACTTGCCAAATTTGGCGGCGGGCGTTCCGGTCGGGCGGATCGTATTTAATCAGCGCAATACAGCGCGAGACGATGGCTTCATCTATATCATCGACACGATTGGTGGTTAAAAACAGCAAGCCGTTAAAATATTCCAACACCCGCAAAAACACCCCGACCACAGCATTCATCGCAATGTTATTGTCCCGGCGTTTGATATAGACATCGGCCTCATCAATCAGCATCACCGCGCCCCAGCGTTGGGCGCGGGTCAACACATCTTTTAGGGCTTTTTCCATTTCCCCGACATTCAGCCCCAATTGCCCGGAATGAACCCGGTATAAAGGCCGCTTGATAATTTCCGAGTACACTTCGGCGGTCAGGGTTTTGCCCACGCCTGCCGGGCCTGCGCATAACACGGTCGTGCCGCCGGATTTGCCTTCAACAATATCATCCATCAACACATCCATTTCGGCGGTCAGGATGTCGATCAAATCGGTTTGTTCTTCGCGCAAAATCAGCTTTTGCTTAAGTTCGGGCTGGTAACGGTAAGGGCTGATGTCATTCACATGCACCCATAAATGATGGTGCAGTTCCAAATGGAACATCAGCAAATAGCAATGCACAGGCAGTTCGGTAAACAAGCCTTTGGGGATTTCGCTTTGCGAAGCTTCGGCTTCGGATTCCACTTTATCGTTATAGCGCGTGCTTTTGGCGGCTTTGCGCAAATATTTGGCCAGAATGTCGCCTTTGGCATCCACCGTGGTGGCCCGTTCGCTTAAGATGCTTTCGTCACACACCAAGCGTGCTGTGCCGCCTTCGGTAGACAACACCACCACATCTTTACGCGCCCAATCGGTGTTGCGGTGGCTGGCGGTGGGGTCTTCGGCATAAAAGCCCGTGCCTTTGCCGGAGAACTGCGCACCGGATTGTCCGCACCACGCAAAATACCGTTCGGCGGCATCGTCATAAGTGCCGATCAGTTCAGGGGTTTCTTTTAAATAGCCTTTGTTGGCAAAAATTTCCGTGATGGTTTTATTGGCAATGTCGCGGGCGCGGATAGTGAGCGTGGACACGGCAATTTTGCCTTTGGCGTTGGCTTTTAGCTCTAGGGTCACACGTCCGGTCTCTTCTTCGCCAGACGGTGTGTAATCAAGGCGGGTCACCAAATAGGGCATCGGTTTGCCCGACACATTGGCCTGAAACAACCAACCACGTTGGGCATTATGGACTAGATAACGCGCACACGCGGGCAACAGCATTTCCAAATCATCTTCCTCAAACCGCAGCGTGTCATCGTTCATCGCGGTTTGCAAGGTAGACAATTGCGCCGCATGGCCCGCCATGCTGGCCCCGGCATTGGCGTACAAGCCCTGTAAAAAGGTCAGTTCGGCACTGCTTAGATCGCTAAAACCGACTTCGGCCTTATTGCCAAAGCGCAGTTGGTCTTTTAAGCCCGATAACCCCGGAAATTCATCTACCAAGGCTTCTACATATTTGCGTTCTATTTGGAGTTTCATGAGACACCCGGCTAGTGATAAACGCGGCACAAGTGTTGCCGCTTATTTAGCAAATAAGCAAAATGCTTGCCAGTAACCGTATTGTTTAAAGAGGGCTGGAGTGCTTGAATTTACAGTGATTTTGGGCGAGGGCAGGGAAGGCTGTTGTGTTTTGCCTGTGGCAAAGCTGACAACTACGGGGGTGTTGTGTGCTATTGGTGACAGTTGTGGGGGGGGTGTCTTGTAAACTTTCAGTTCCCCTCCTTAAAAAGGAGGGGCTAGGGGAGGTTTTATTGAATAACCCCCTTCAACCCCCCTTTTTCAAGGGGGGTTGAAGGGGCCTGAATAAATACTTTTGGTGCAGCCGTATTACGCCCTACGCCTAAATAATATCCGCCAAATTGCCTTTGCTTTCCAACCACAGTTTTCTGTCGGGCGAGCGTTTTTTGGCGAGCAGCAAATCTAATTGGGCGCTGGTGTCGTCGTCGTCGGTAATAGTCAGTTGCACCAAGCGGCGTGTGTCTGGGTTCATCGTGGTTTCGCGCAATTGGCTGGGGTTCATTTCACCCAAGCCTTTAAAGCGTTGCACATTGATTTGGCCTTTAAGCTTTTCCGCCTTAATCCTATCCAATACGCCCAAGCGTTCGGCTTCGTCCAAAGCATAAAACACGCGCTTGCCCACATCAATCCGGTACAGTGGCGGCATTGCGACAAACACATGGCCTTCTTGCACTAAAGTCCGAAAATGCTGGTAAAACAGCGCACAAATTAAAGTGGCGATATGGTTGCCGTCAGAATCGGCATCCGCCAGTATGCACACTTTGCCGTAGCGCAGGTTTTGCAAATCACTCGATCCCGGCTCTATGCCCAAGGCCACGGCGATGTCATGTACTTCTTGCGATGCCATTACTTGGTTGGATTCCACTTCCCAGGTGTTTAAGATCTTGCCGCGCAACGGCATAATGGCCTGAAAGTCGCGTTCCCGCGCTTGTTTGGCAGAACCTCCCGCCGAATCGCCTTCCACTAAAAACAATTCGGTGCGCTTGATGTCTTGTGCCGAACAATCGGCGAGTTTGCCGGGCAAAGCCGGGCCTGAGGTGATTTTTTTGCGGATGATTTTTTTGTTGGAACGCAGCCGTTTTTGCGCACTGGCAATAATAATTTCGGCAATTTTTTCGCCTTCTGCGGGGTGTTGGTTTAGCCATAAGCTAAAACTGTCTTTGGCAACCCCCGACACAAACGCCACGCATTCGCGTGAACTTAAGCGTTCTTTGGTTTGCCCGGAAAATTGCGGGTCTTCCAGCTTAACCGACAACACAAAATGGCAGTTTTCCCACACATCTTCAGGGGCCAGCTTAACGCCGCGCGGCAAAATATTACGCATGTCGCAAAATTCGCGCAACGCCTCGGTCAGCCCCGCACGCAAGCCATTGACATGCGTGCCGCCCTGCGCGGTCGGCACTAAATTGACATAGCTTTCGTTGAGGATTTCGGGCGGGTTTTCTATGGCCCAGATGATGCCCCATTCAACTGCCTCATGTTGGGCCGTCACGAGACCCATAAACGGTTGCTCGGGAAAAAATTCCAGCGTGCCGATACGATCCAGCAAATATTCTTTCAAACCGTCTCGGTAGCACCATTCATAGCGTTCTTCGGGCTGTTCAACAAGCAAACTGATGTTTAAGCCCGGGCATAACACGGCTTTGGC
Organism: Methylococcaceae bacterium; assembly: GCA_013140465.1. Lineage (GTDB taxonomy): Bacteria > Pseudomonadota > Gammaproteobacteria > Methylococcales > Methylomonadaceae > Methylobacter_C. Next base: position 11,287 of record JABFST010000507.1, on the reverse strand, counting down.
ACGCAAGATATGCTTAAGTTTGGTGACCGAAATTTTGGCGGTATCAAAATATTTTTCATTAGGCCAAAACTTAACCGTAGTGCCAGTGTTGTTGCGCCCGACCGTTCCTGATTCCAACAATTCGCTGTGCTTGTCGCCGTCGGCAAAATCCATGCGGTAGATTTTGCCGTTGCGTTTGACTTCCACTTCCAGTTTTGCCGACAAGGCATTCACGACCGAGATGCCCACCCCGTGCAAGCCCCCTGAAAACTGGTAGTTTTTGTTGGAAAACTTGCCGCCCGCGTGGAGTTGGGTCAGGATGACTTCTACGCCGGAAATGCCTTGTTCGGGGTGCATATCCACGGGCATCCCGCGTCCGTCGTCAGTCACGCTGACCGCGCCATCTTTATGGATAATCACGGCGATGGTTTTGGCAAAACCTGCCATCGCCTCGTCTACGCTGTTATCGACGACTTCCTGCACCAAATGGTTAGGGCGTGTGGTGTCGGTATACATGCCCGGGCGTTTGCGCACGGGTTCCAATCCGCTTAATACTTCGATGGCGGAGGCGTTATAGTCATTGCTCATGGGGCTTATGGGGTAGGGTGTAAGGGTTGTTGTTAAGGGTGGTGTGACTCACTGCCATTGCGTTCGGAGTGCAATGGCTTTAGACGTTGCCGTGTTGGCATTGAAAAGCTAAGCCGACTTACATTTTTTATCTCGTTCCCAAACTCCAGTTTGGGAATGCCTATGACCAAGCTCCGCTTGGAGTGGTGGATACATCAAGCAGAGCTTGAAGGTAGGCATTCCCAAGCCAGAGCTTGGGAACGAGGCATACGTCCTTATTCCGGCCTACGTTGCTGCGTTTTTATCTCGTTCCCAAACTCCAGTTTGGGAATGCCTATGACCAAGCTCCGCTTGGAGTGGTGGATACATCAAGCAGAGCTTGAAGGTAGGCATTCCCAAGCCAGAGCTTGGGAATGAGGCAGCCTTTGTTTTAAGTAAAGACTGGAGTGAAAAAACAAGTTTTTTTACTTCGATGAGCAAGCTTAGGTTAAATCTTTGGTAACTATTCAGAGCGACTTCTAATAAGTCAAATTTACCGTAGGCTGAGCGGAGTCGAAGCCGGTTTGTTCGCTTCGACTCCGCTCAGCGAACGGCTGTTGTGTCCCGGATGCTGAATAGTTACAAATCTTTTACAGTCTCCAGAGCTTGGGAACAATGAAAAAACTTGTTTTTTCACTCCGATGAACAAGCTTGCGTTAATTCTTTTACACTCTCCAAAGCTTATCTCGTTCCCAAACTCCAGTTTGGGAATGCCTATGACCAAGCTCCGCTTGGAGTGGTGGATACATCAAGCAGAGCTTGAAGGTAGGCATTCCCAAGCCAGAGCTTGGGAACGAGGCAAGCTTGGGGGACGAAAAATCATCTCTTCCCCTGCCCGACCAAAAAACCAACTAAGCCCGATGCTATGGCACTGACAATACCAGCCGCCCACTTTTTATCATCGGCAGCACCTGTGGCGAAGGTATAAACACAGCCTACAAAGACTATACTGACTATCAACAGCGCGAAACAAAAAAGCGTATAGCTCATCTTTCGTGACAGTTCTGCGTCAGCGATTTCCTTTGAACGTCTGACGGCAGCATCTTCGGATGTTTCATTGCTAACTGAAAGTTCGTATTTGTGATCTTTACCTACGATTTGCCCTAAGTTAATCTGGGGTTCGGTGCTTTTGTCATGTACTGAATCGGGCATTAGATACCCACGATTTCTGTCAGTAGGTTTTTGTTCTGGTCAAGAATGCCAAAGCGTTTTTTTTCTGTTTTGGCTTCAGCGACCACATCGTATAAGGCAATGGCTTTGCGCAAAATTTCAGCTTTTGTAGTGCAGCCCGATGAGGCGAGTTGTTCTAGGCGTTCGTTAAGTTCTGGTGATACGGATAGGCTAAGGCGGACGACTTCTTTATCTATGCTCATGTAAGTTCTCCTGTTGTGCGATAAATGCGTTATTTATGCGCAAATAATACGCTTATTTCTCACGCAAACAAGCCCCGTAGGCCGGAATAGTTGCTGCGTTTTTAAAGCGTTCAGGCTTAAGGCAACGTTCTGCCAAGGGTGACAAAATTTGTCATATAGTGACAAAAGTGTTGTCCAATTTTGTCAGAATTGCCTATTGAGCTGGTTTGCAACGGCGCGGCAGAATGTGACATATTACCAATCCTGCGCGGTCTTTTAAACCACTAGCCAGCTAAGCCAATAAAAACAACAGCTCTAGGCTTTGCATTCTGGGCTGCTTGCTTATTATGCCTTATGATTCCAATTTTGGCATAGGGTATGCTAATATCATTCCAGTTAGCATGAAAATGCAGCTGGCTTACTTTTTCTCTCAGCACTCTCATCCAAGGAAAAATTATGAACATTCCAATGCAAAAAGCCCAACAAGGCTTTACTTTAATCGAGTTGATGATCGTTGTTGCGATCATTGGTATTTTGGCTTCTGTCGCCATTCCTTCTTATCAAACCTACACCCAAAAAGCGCATTATTCAGAAATCATCATGGCGGCTAGTGCGGCTAAAACAGGTGTTGAAATGTGTGCGCAGTTGACTAATGCACTGACTGCTTGTGATTCTGGACAAAACGGTGTACCTCTTAATGCGGGTGCATCAGGTGGTGTAACAAGCGTTATTACAGCCGATGGCGTCGTAACGGTAACACCTGTTGCCCAAAACGGAATTACTGCGGCCTCAAATTATGTTCTGACTCCTACGATAACCGCTGGCAAAGTGAGTTGGGCCGTTTCAGGTGGCTGTTTATCTGTGGGCTTGTGCCAAGCTACATCTTCTTTTGCAACTGGAACCTAATTGGGTTTAACAGCTTAGCATAGCCAAGCAAAACCGCCCCTAGACACTAGGGGCGGTTTTTTTTTGTATCCCTGTAGGCCGGAATAAGCTGCCTTGAGCGTAAGCGAAAGGTGGCGTTTCCGGCAACTCGTGGGCGCGGTGTGCCGGAAACGGCAGTTTTCACTTGCGTTCAAACTGCCTTATTCCGGCCTACGGGGCTTTCCTACGCCCACCATCCCCTCGCTAATCTACCCGATTTAACCCCCATGCAAACACAGCCCCAGCGTACCCTCCATCACGCCACGGCCCTGGCGGCATTATTTGCCTTATGGTTGTGGGCCCACCCTTATGCAGGGCTATACCACGATGCGAAAATCTATGTGGTACAAGCCCTATATCACTTACAGCCGCAGATATTTAGCCAAGACTTGTTCTTTTTTTACGGGTCGCAAGACAAATATACTTTGTTTAGCGGTTTTTATGCCCAGGCGATTAACGTTTTGGGATTAAGCCAGGCGGTTTTGGTGTTGACCTTATTGGGACAGTCACTGTGGTTTGCTGGGGTGACGTGGTTATTGTCGCGCTTGGCATCAGGTTTTGTGTTTTGGTTGGCCTTAGCATTTATTGCCGTGTCGCCACGGTTTTATGGGTCTGACCAGATTTTCTCGTATGGCGAATACTATATTACCCCGCGCGTGTTTGCCGAAAGCCTAGGTTTAGTGGCCTTGGGTTTTGCAGTTGCCAAACGCTGGGGGTGGGCTGTGGGTTTTGGGCTGTTGGCGTTGGCGACGCATCCGCTAATGGCGTTGCCTGTGGTGGGTACGATGCTGCTTTATTATGGCTTACAGCAAAGCCGCCAGCGCGTGTGGCAAGGCCTAGCCGTGTTGGTCGTGGCAGGTGCAGTGTTGTTGTGCTTGCCGCCGTTTGACCAACTGCTGCAAGTGATGGACGAACAGTGGTATCAGTTGGTGCTTAAGCGTTCGCCGTTTTTGGATGTCACGCAATGGGCCAGCAAAGACTGGATGCCTGTGTTAGTCAATTTCTGTTTGTTGGGCGTGGGTGTGTTGGCAGCCGATGCGCGGTTAAAAAAGCTGTTGCTGGCTGTTGTTATCGTTAGCGTGCTGGGTTTGGCCCTAAATGTACTAGCAATTATGCTAAAAAACCCGTTGTTGTTGCAGTTGCAAACCTGGCGTTGCTTGTGGCTAAGCCAATGTATGGCCTATTTTACCTTTGCCTGGTTTATCGGTACTTATTGGCGACGTTCTGAAGTCGCTAGGGCGGTGGTCTTGGTATTGGTGTGTGCGTGGCTGATGCGCGAATCCTTAGGCGCGTTGCTGGCGGTATTGGCTTTGGCTGCATGGGTTTGGCAGAGCTTAAACACCACTGAACAAACCCTGCCACGTTCGGTATGGATAGGCGTATATCTGTTGCTGTTTCAATCGCTGGTGTGGTTTGTGTTGGATCTGCAATTTAATATTCGCTTGGCGGGCATGTTTGATTTTCGGGGACGCTTAGCCGACCAAATGTTTTTTAAGTATGGTAGCGGCATTATTGTTATCCCGGTGTTTTTGTTAATTTGGCGGTTTAGGTCTAAATTGACGGCATGGGTGTCGGTCTTGATGGCGTTTATGACTGCCATTACCTTAGGTTTTGTGCTGTGGGATGGGTGGGGCAAACAAGATACCGTGGCGTTTCCACGTTCGGCCTTGGCAGTTGGGCAGTTTGCTGCTTTTCGGCAATTGATACCTGAAGACAGTAACGTCTATTGGGATTGGCGCACCAATGACGAAAATGCGATTAATGTGTGGTTGCTGTTAGGCCGGCGCAGTTATATCTCCTCGGCGCAAACAGCAGGTATTGTGTTTAATCGGCAAACCGCTATAGAAGCCTTGCGCAGGACCGGGCAGATTTATCCGCTAAGCCAGCGCGATTATACGCGGGCTATGACTTGGAAACCCCCACAAACCGATGCTGTGCCGCCAAAAGTGACTAAAGATAGCCTGATACTAGCGTGCCAAGATCCTATACTGAATTTTGTGGTGTTTAACGGGGCTATAGCCAATGCCACCGAGTTGGCGCATCTGACTGACATCGAACAAAGCCAAACGTATTATTTGTATGATTGTAATAGCTTTGTAGGCCAACATAAGCCGCTTTGAGCGGAAAGCGGCGTTACCTAAGGATGTTTTGCGATGTTGAAAAAAATTGATCTAAGCTTTGTTATTGCCGCTTATGTGTATTTGGCTACACCCGTGCTGTTATTTATTGGTGGGTGGGTCAAGTGGCCTTTATCGATACCGCTGATTTTAATTATTCTGGTCGCTGTGGTGCGGGGCATTAAGCAGTTTGGTGGCTATCGGGAGCTAGTCATGACCCAGAAACTTGCGATTAAAGCGGCGCTTATTGGGGTGGTGTTGGCGATATGGGTCGCATATTCGGGGATAGGCGGGTTTTCTTTCCAAAACCAAGACTTTCAGTTTAGGAATGCAGTTTTTCATGATTTGATTGATTTTGACTGGCCGCTGATTTATACCTATTACGATATACCCAACCAACCTAAAGGGGCTTTGGTTTATTATTTGGCGTATTGGCTACCCGCTGCGTTATTTGGTAAGTTTTTTGGGTTTGATGCAGCTAATGTCTTTTTGTATGCTTGGACCGTTTTAGGCATTAGCTTATTTTTTTATTTTGTATCAAGATATATTAATGCCGTCTCTTTTGTCACTTTGCTGTTATTGATCTTTTGGAGCGGCTTGGATTTTATCGGTGAGGTGACAGAATATAACCCTGTTTTTATAGGCCAACATATTGAGTGGTGGGCGATGATGTACCAGTATTCATCAAACACCACAGCCTTATATTGGGTGTTTAATCAAGTGCTGGCTCCTTGGTTAATATTGGCGTTTATTTTAAATGACCGAAACGCTAAGAGCATTGTTTTTGTCTATTCCTTATGTTTTTTATCGGCACCGTTCTCTTGTGTGGGTTTAGCCCCTTTTGTCGCGGTGCGGGTGTTGTTTTTAAACGGCTTTGGCCTTCATAATTTAAAGGCTATGCTGTCTTTTCAAAATTGTGTGGCTGCACCGTTAATTATGGCAGTCTCTATTGCATATTATCTTAGTAACAGCAAAACCATAGGCAGTTTGGGCGGACAAGCTTATGATACGGTTTTTAATAATTTAAACGTATATTGTAAATTTATCGTTTTAGAGTTTTTGGTGTACTTTATGCTGCTGTTTACGGTACACAAAAAAAATCCTTTGTATTATACGGTGTTGGGTGTTTTGCTGTTGTTGCCGTTTTATAAGATAGGTGTGGGCAATGATTTTGTCATGCGGGTTTCCTTACCTGCGCTGATGATGCTGATGATTTTGGTGGTGCAGTTTTTTTTAAGCAAAAACAATCCGCATAGTTTGCTAAAAAGTGTGCTGCTTATGTTTTTGCTGATAGGGGCTATCACACCTATTAACGAAATGTATAGGTCGGTCACAAATACCGCTCTGTATGATAAGGAACATTATATAAAAGATAAGCTTAAGACACTGTCTGTGTTTAAGAGAGAGTACGAGGCTTATAATATACCCAATGTGCCTTATGTGGCTTATGTGTCATTAGGGTATAAACAGTCTTTTTTCTTTCGCTATTTAAGCCCTTAGTGCTTTAGTAGCGTATGAGACTGTGAAAGTATTTCAAATACTCACAAAATGGTGTTTTTAATTTTCGTAAGCCTTTGTTTTAAGTAGAGGCTGGAGTGAAAAAACAAGTTTTTTCACTCCGATGAGTAAGCTTACGTTAATTCTTTCGCAGTCTCGCATCTTTTACAATCTCGGCTAAAGCCGCTCCCACAAGCACTCCCACTCTTTTATTCATGCCGCAACGCCTCAATAGGATCTAACCTTGCGGCCTTGCGTGCCGGAAAATAGCCAAACACCACACCCACCGATGCCGAAAACAAAAAGGCAATGACAATAATGCCGCCCTGAAACACAAACGGCACTTGCAACAAGCTGGCTAAGAGGACCGACGCACTTAAGGCCAAAACAATGCCGATAATCCCGCCCAATGACGACAACACCACGGCTTCCACTAAAAATTGCAACAACACTTCGCGTTCGAGTGCGCCGATGGCCAAACGGATGCCGATTTCGCGCGTGCGTTCGGTGACGGACACTAGCATGATGTTCATAATGCCGATGCCGCCCACCAATAAACTGACCGCACCGACGGCACTGAGCAAGCCCGTCAGGGTTTGGGTAGTCGTGGACAGCATCGCGGCGATTTCTTTCATGTCCAAAACATTGAAATTGTTTTCTTCATTGCTGGCAAGATGGCGGCGGCTGCGCAGGGTTTGTTCGATGCGCTGTTTGGCTTGATCGGTGTCAAAACCGTCTTTAACCGAGACTTTAATCAGGCTGACATCTTGGTTGCCAGCAATGCGGCGTTGAAATGTGCGTAGCGGCACGACGATCAGGTCGTCTTGGTCTGAACCCATTGTCGATTGGCCTTTGGGTTTGAGCAAGCCTATCACCACACACGACAGTTTGTTCAGGCGGATGCGGTTGCCGACCGGGTCTTGCGCACCAAACAGTTTGGTGGCGACGGTTTGCCCGATCACGCACACGGTCGCGCCTACCCGCGCTTCGCTGGCGGTAAACAAACGGCCTAGGGCGATTTGTTGGTTGCTGACCGGAAAAAACGCTTCGGTGCTGCCCGTGATGTTGGTGGACCAGTTTTCGTTGCCAAAAATGGCGGTGGTCGGCGCGGCTGCGGTCGGGGCGACTAATGATAATTCTGGGAGTTCTCGGCTTAAGGCATCGGCATCGGCGATTTTAAACATAGGTGCGCCAGACGATTGCCCTGCGCCCATGCGTTTGCCGACGCTGACCATCAATAAATTGCTGCCTAAACTGGCGATTTGCTGGGTCACTTGTTGTGTGGCGCCGCCACCTAGAGTGACGAGGGTAATCACCGCCGACACGCCGATGATAATGCCCAGCATGGTCAAGATGGAGCGCATGACATTACGGCGCAATTCCCGCAATGCCAAGATAAAGGCGTTGATTAACATGGCTTAACCCCCTGTTGGTTGGTCGTGGGCGATCAGGCCGTCTTTAAATTGCACGATGCGTTTGGCATACGCCGCCATATCCGGTTCGTGCGTGACCATCACCACGGTAATGCCTTGGTCGCGGTTGAACGCAGTCAGCAACTCCATAATTTCTATGCTGCGTGCCGAATCCAAGTTGCCAGTCGGTTCGTCCGCCAATAACAGCGACGGGCCGGTGACAATGGCGCGGGCAATCGCGACGCGTTGTTGTTGCCCGCCGGACAATTCGCCGGGTGTGTGTTGTTCCCGATCCGCCAAACCGACTGCCAACAAGGCTTTGCGTGCCAACAAGCGGCGTTCTGCGGTCGCGGTGCCGCGATAAATCAGCGGCAGTTCGACGTTTTCTAAGGCCGAAGTGCGGTTCAGCAAATTAAAGCCCTGAAACACAAAGCCCAGATAATGCCGCCGCAACAACGCGCGTTGGTTGCGGTTGAGCGCACCGACATCAATGCCTTGGAACAAATACTGTCCGGCGGTGGGAGTGTCCAAACAGCCCAAGATATTCATACAAGTGCTTTTGCCGGAACCGCTAGGGCCCATAACCGCAACAAATTCGCCCGGGTAAATTTTCAGGTCGATACCCGCCAAGGCGTGCATGGTGGCATCGCCCTTGCCGTAGACTTTGCTGACATTCCTTAGCTCCAGCAAAGGCAGGTCAGCACTCATGGTGTCGCCTCTATGCCCGTCACTAAAGCTGCACCTTCAAGCACACCGCTGACCAATTCGGTGTCCACACCGTCAGTTTCGCCTTTAACGACGGTTAATGCCGTCAAGCCACCCGCGCCTGTTTGCCACACTTGCTGGCTTTTGCTATTGGCATTGGCGTTGGCTGCCACAGGGGCTTTAGGGCGGGGCGCACGCGGTAACATCGCCCCCAACAAACTGCTGCTGGATTTTTTCTCGGTACTCGGGGCTGCTGGCGGTACAAACCGGAACACGGCGTTGCTGACCAACAGCACTTGGGATTTTTTCTTGACTGTCAGCAAGGCCGTCGCGGTCATGCCCGGGCGTAGCGACAGTTCCGAGTTGTCCACCGACAGCACGGTTTTATAAGTGACGACGCCATCTTTGGTTACTGAACCATAGCGCACTTGGGTAATTTTGGCGGGATAACTGCGGTCGGGATAGGCATCGACCGTAAACGTTGCGTCTTGGCCTTCTTGCACCAAACCTACGTCAGCTTCGTCTACGTCAACTTGCAACTCCATTTTGGTCAAATCTTCCGCCAATTTAAACAACACTGGGGCTTGGAATTGCGAAGCCACGGTTTGTCCGGGTTCTACCGAGCGTTCTAGCACCACGCCATTAATTGGCGAATGGATAACGGCTTTAATAACGTCGGTACGGTTGACGTTTAATGCGCCTTGGGCTTGTTCGACCACGGCTTTGGCGCTGGCTAAATCGGCTTTGGCGCGGGCATAAGCGGCTTTGGCGGTGTCTAAGTCATAAGGCGCGGGGACTTTGCCGCCGCTTAAGGTTTTTACTTCATTCAAGCGTGCCAATTTAATGTCGGCTTCTTGCAAAGTGGCGGCTGCCACGGTTACTTTGGCGCGTGCCGAGGTCAGTGCCGATGCTGATTGCAAGGCTTGTGCCTCTAGCCGTGTGGTATCGAGTACAGCCAATACCTGACCGACCGTCACCCGGTCATTGTAATCAACTAACACCGATTTGATTGTGCCGGACACCTCGATACCCACTTGCACTTCTTTAACTGGAGCTAAAGTGCCTGTGGCACTGACAGTGACCACCAAATCCCCGCGCCGCACGCGTTCGGTTTGGTAATTGACGATTTTGGGTTGCTGGTTTTTGTACCACCACAGGCAAAGTCCGGCTATGGCGAGTGTCAGTAGGCTGAGCATCAGCCAGTGCCGCTTAACAAAGTGCGGTGGGTTAGGGCTTAAGCCCAAGGTGTCGGCTATAGAGGTGGGGGTTTTGGGCATAGGTATCTAAACAAGTTTTAAATGATATAAAAACAATAAGTTACACCGTACAAAACTCCCTCTCCCCTTGGGAGAGGGCTGGGGAGAGGGGATCAGTTTACCCCCTCATCCCAGCCTTCTCCCTCAGGGAGAAGGAGCCTTACATACCCCCTCTCCCCTAGGGTGAGGGCTGGGGAGAGGGAGTTTCAGTCCAACCACCACCCAAGGCTTTATAGAGCCGGATCAGGTTCGATGCGACTTCGGCGTGGCTGAGGGCGAGTTGGTTTTGTACCGACAATAATGACCGTTGGGCATCTAAAACGCGGAAAAAATCGCTAGTCCCAGCACTGTACTGGCTTTGCGCCAAGTTAAGTGCGCTGGTCGCTGCGGCGGCGGCTTTTAGCAAGGTATCGCGGCGGTCTTGCTCTTGGGCCATAGCCACCAAGGCGTTTTCGACATCGCGCAGGGCTTGTAAGACCGTGGCTTCGTACAAAGCCAAGGCTTGTTCTTGCAAGGCGCTTTGAATTTCGACATTTTTGCGTAAACGTCCGGCATCAAATAAGGTCAAGGCCGAATTGGCGGCAATTTGGAACGCCTTGGCGGAGGCGGTGTATAAATTGGTGTAGGCCAAGGCTTCTAGGCCAATAGAGCCGGACAAGGTGAAATTAGGGTAGCGTGCCGCTGTCGCTACGCCGATTTGCGCGGTTTGTGCGGCAAGTTTGCGTTCGGCGCGGCGGATGTCGGGGCGGCGGCGCAACACCTCCGCAGGTACGCCGACGGCAACGGACAGCGGCGGGGTCGGGATATTACGTTTAGGGTTTAGCAGCGCATTCAGTGTGCCGGGCAGCACGCCCAATAACACCGCGAGGCGGTTTTGGGCTTGTTCTAATCCGCTGTGCAATTGCGGCAAAGTGGCGCGGGTGGATTCTAGGTTTAATTGGGACTGATCGACATCCAATTGCGTGGTCAAGCCCGCTTGATAACGCCACTGGGTGAGCTGGTAGGTTTCAGCCTGGGCGTTAAGGTTAAATTCGGTAATCGCAAGGCGTGCCTGAAACGAGCGGATTTCTACATAATTGAGCGCGGTTTCGGCATACAAGCTCACTAAAATATCGCGTAAATCTTCTTCCGAAGCTTGTAGGTTGGCATCAGCCGCTTCTATGCCACGGCGCAATTTGCCGAATATATCCAGCTCCCAACTGGCGTCTATTTTATGGCTGAAAAATTCGCTGGTTTGCCCTGAACCTGCTTGCTCACTGCTGCCCGATTGGCTAGCACCACTTTTGCCTGTAATGGTCGGCAACAAGTTGGCACCTGCCAAACCACGTCGGGCGCGGGCTTCTTTTAAGCGGGCTTGGGCTTGGCGCAAATCCAAATTGCTGTTTTGTACTCGCGCCATCAGCCCTGATAACACATCATCGTTAAACACTGTCCACCAC
>JABFST010000008.1 GCA_013140465.1 Methylococcaceae bacterium | reverse complement strand
CACTATGCCAAACGTCACCTGTGTGGGCATGTCGCCTATTATGCGGTCAGCGGTAATGCACGACAAATCCGCAACTACGCCTATTTGATAAGCCGTTTGCTGTTTAAATGGCTCAATCGGCGCAGTCAAAGGAGGAGTATCAATTGGGCTAAATTCAGCAAGGTACTAAGGGGCTGGATGCCTTCACTTAGCATCAGGTACAATCTGTACCCCAAACCATTGTGGATGACTTGAACTGGGAGCCGGATGGTGTAACGCTCCAAGTCCGGTTCTGCGAGGGTTGCGGGACGTAAGTCCCGTGACTACTCACCCAATTTACACTATTATTGCTAAAAATGGATTCAAATGTAAAATGTAAGGTCTGACCCCGCATCTGTGCAATTTACACTATTATTGCTAAAAATGGATTCAAATGTAAAATGTAAGGTCTGACCCCGCATCTGTGTTGACCTCGTATCTCTGACCCCGTATCTGCTCTTATGAAATATAACGCATTGACTTTGCTTTCTGAACAACTTGTCCAAAGCCTAACTAATTGTTTACAAATTCTTTCGGAAGATTGGTGGCAAAAATTAGTCATAGACCAATTGACTTATCAACAACAAAACTACGCCCGCGATCATCAATACCGAACCATCTCCCAGCTTGACTTAGCAGCGCTGCTGCGGGTGGCGGATCAAAACTGGTACGATTTATCACGTCATTACCAAATTCCAACAACTACCAGAAATTGGTTAAAAGAAGCGCAAACCATCCGCAACCGCGGGGCACATGCACCCGCCGAAGGTTTGCCAGATGATATGTGTTACCGCGACCTTGATACCATTGGCAGATTACTGGAAGCATTTGGTGCGAACACGGAAACATTGGAAAAACTCAACGAAGAAAAAACACAGCTATTAAACAAAATCGCCAATACCAAAACAACTGCACAAGAGCAGCAAACGAAAGCCACCAACATAGAAGCCTACAAACCTGGTGACATGATTTTCTTGAAAGCCGAACCCAGTAAAACGGGCGCAATTATCGCCGTATTAACAGGCGACCCTGAAAACCGCTACCAAGTCTTCCATGACGGCAATATTGGCACTTATTACCAATCCCAGCTAGAGCCTGTAAACAGTTCACCCACACGAGCCACAGTAACACGCGACTCCCTTCACGCCGCAATGACCGCCCTTCAACTACGCCACCCTAGTACCACGCATTTATACTCACTGTTCGCGTCGCGGATCAACTTTGTACCTTACCAATTCCGACCTGTACTTAAGTTGATTCAAGCCGACCGCCCTAGAATGCTAATTGCCGATGAAGTCGGTGTCGGTAAAACCATTGAAGCGGGTCTTATTTTGAAAGAACTGCAAGCGCGGCGCGAATTGAAGACAGTTTTAGTGATTTGCCCTAAGCCTTTGGTTGCCGAATGCAAATGGCAACAAGAAATGAAACGTTTTGATGAACGCTTTGAACATCTTGACAGCGCGGCCTTGCGTTATTGTATAGAAGAAACCCATTTGGACGGCTTATGGCCGCAACAATATGCACGGGCGATTGTGCCGTATTCCTTGCTGGATGAAAACCTTTTGCATGGCAAGGGCAAACAACGCGGATTGCTGGCACTCGACCCACCGCCCGTGTTCGATCTGGTCATCGTTGATGAAGCTCACGCCGCTCGCAACAGCGACACCTGGGCGCACCGTAATGTGCGCTATTTTTGCGAAAATGCCGAAGCGGTTGTTTTGATGTCCGCAACGCCCATCCAATTACGCGACCATGATTTATACAACCTGCTGAGTTTGCTGCGCCCCGATGTCATCACCAGCAAACAAGCCTTCCTGCAAATGTCTGAACCCAACCCGCATTTGAACGCCGCTATTGCCGCTGCCCGTGCTGCGACTGCCGATTGGAAAGGTATTGCCTTGGAAGCCATTGAAAACTCACTAGCCACTGACTGGGGACGCGGTGTATTAATTAATGACCCGCGAATGCAACAAGCGTGTGATGTCCTGTTAGACGATGACGACAGTCCAGAGACTCGATTGACCCTCATCCGGCAACTCGAAGAACTCTACACTTTCGCCCCTTTCATTAACCGTACCCGTCGCCGCGACATTGGCACGACTTTCACTCTTCGCAAACCGGAAACCGTCAGCGTCGAATTCACGCCCGAACAAGCCGCCTTGCATCATGACTTACTCGATTTGCTGGCACGAATGCTGGTCATTCGTCACGGCAATGCCAACTTAAAATTCTTGCTGTCCACCGTGCGGCGGCAAATCTCCAGTTGCGTTTTCGGCTTAGCCCCACTGTTGCAAGCATTACTCAACCGCCACTTGTCCCAATTGGAATTGGGCGATGTGGATGACGAAAACGGCGTAGAAACAGCAAGCCAAATCCTCGCCGAATTTCGCACCGAGATTGATGCCATCATCAAACAAGCCAATCAGCTAACACAAGGCGAAGACCCCAAACTACAAGCCTTCATGACAGTGATAGCTGACAAACAAAAGCTAGAAAACAACAAACTGCTCGTGTTCACTTGCTTCCGCCATACTTGGGAATACCTCCACGCAAACCTCAAAAGCCAGCAAATCCGCGTCGGCCTAATTAACGGGCAAATCCCCGATGACGAACGCCGCGCCTTACGCGACCGATTTAGCAAACCGAAAACCGACCCAACGGCCTTAGACGTTTTATTGTCTTCCGAAGTCGGCTGCGAGGGCTTGGATTACCAATTCTGCGACGCACTGGTCAATTATGACCTGCCTTGGAATCCGATGCGCGTTGAACAACGCATAGGCCGTATCGACCGTTACGGGCAGCTTAGCGAAAGCGTGGTCATTTACAACTTCATCACCCCTGGCACAGTCGATGCCGAAATTTACGAACGCTGCCTGCTACGCATCGGCATTTTCCAACAAGCCTTGGGCGGTAGTGAAGAAATTCTTGGCAGATTAACCCAAGAAATCAAAAACATCGCCGAAAACTTCACGCTGACTGCCGAAGAACAAGCCAAACGCTTGCAACAACTCAGCGACAACGAAATCCGCACCTTACAAGAACAAGCCAGATTGGAAGAAGAACAAAGCAAACTGTTTGGCCTGGGCAAACCGCAAAACGACGAAGACATGATTAAACAAGCATCCAGCTTTTGGCTCGCTCCCGTCATGCTGGCCAACTTAATCAGCCGCTACTTACAAACCCTGGGCGCAAGCAACATCCCTGCATCCTTGGGGCAAAAAGCCACCACCCTGCAACTCGGTAAAGACCTCCGCGACAAACTGCTTGCCGATGCCGAAAAACTCAAACTGACTGGCGAAACCGCACAAAGCTGGAAGCGTTGGCTAAAAGGCAACGATCCCTATCTGGCCTTGACCTTTAGCCAGCAAACCGCCGCTGAACAGCGCGACCTGCTCTTTGTCACGCCCAACCACCCGCTGGCACAACAAGCCGCCCACTCCATAGAACCCACCACGCCGCTAATCTGCAACCTGAAAGCCAGCAATGGCGACTTGCCCCAAGGCCAGCACCCTTACGCCATTTATCGCTGGCAAAAACGCGGCCTAAAAGAAGACTTCACATTCCAGCCGATAGTCGTCACATCCGAATTGACCGCGCACATGCTGGCCTTGATGGAATCGGCACAAGCATTGGACGATGACACCGCTACTATCAGTAGCGAACAAGAAAATGCACTGGAAAAAAGCCACTATCAACGCTGGCAAGATGCCCGCGCCGAACACATAGAACAAGTGCAACAACACGCCCGAGCCCGTCTGGATTCGCTAGCAACCACCCACGCGGCTAGAATGGCCTTATTGCAAGAACAGCACGACACCAATCCCAACGACAAAATCCAGCGCATGAGAAGCGCACAAATGGACGCGGCGGCGCGGGATTACCAACAACATAAAGAACAATTGGGCTCTTCCCGATTTCGTGGGGTGACCACTACATATAGTGTTAGGCATGGCCAAATAACCGCCTACCTTCGACATCAAGCCAGATATGCTGGAATAACCGGCCTAAGTCATATATCCCATAACAACGCCGCTTGATGACTTTGATTTTGTTGTTGAGACCCTCAACAAAACCACTCGATTGCCGTTGAATGAAGTAATTAGTGATTTCATCCATCCACTTCCGTAATGTCCCCACAA
>JABFST010000496.1 GCA_013140465.1 Methylococcaceae bacterium | reverse complement strand
CAACCAACATGCCTTGCCTGTGGACATCTTTCCTGAAGACGTCGCCTATGTGGCCTTAGGCCATTTGCATTTGCCGCAAACCGTGGCGGGTCTGGCGCATATCCGCTACAGCGGTTCGCCGATACCGCTGTCGTTTGATGAAAGCCATTATCCCCATCAAGTCTTGCAAGTTGACATCAGCCCCGGGCAAGCCGCGTGTATCACACCCCATCTCATTCCGCGCAGTGTCGGTTTGCTGCGGATACCCAACAGCCACAGTTTTGGGACGGTTGACGACGTGCTTTCCCAACTCGCGCAAAGCCCGTTCGAGGCCGATTTGCCCCAGCACCAACAGCCATTTGTGGAATTGCGTATACGCTTGCAACAACCCGAACCCGGTTTGCGGCAACAAGTGGAAGCAGTATTGGCAAATTTGCCCGTGCGCTTATTAAAAATCAGCACCGCCTACAGCGGCTCTGACCACAGCTTGGCGGACACAGACGTAGACCAGCGTTTGGAAGAATTGCAGCCGTTGGCGGTCTTCCAACGTTGTTACTTTACTAAATATGCCGAAACTGCCCCCGATAGCATGAGCGCTTTGTTTAATGAATTATTGGAAACCTTGAGGGAACACGCCTAATGCGCATTTTAGCCATACGCGGCAAAAACCTCGCTAGCCTTGCCGATCCCTTTGAAATACGCCTAGATAGCGGCGTGCTGCAACATGTAGGCTTGTTTGCGATTACCGGACAAACTGGCGCGGGCAAAAGCACGCTGCTAGATGCCTTGTGTTTGGCCTTGTATGACAAAATCCCGCGTCTGCCCGATGGCCATGGCGTGGCGGTAGGCCATAGCGGCGAACAAGAAAATTTGCGCGTGACCAGTAATGATGTGCGCTCTATTTTGCGCAAAGGCACGGCCTCTGCTTACGCCGAAGTCGATTTTATTGGCAAAGACAAAACCCACTACCGCGCCCGCTGGGAAGTCAGTAAAGCGCGGGGCAAAGCCAACGGACGCTTGCAGCCCCAAGAAATAATCCTCAGCCAAATCGCCAGCGGACAGCGCTTGGGGCAAGGCAAAAAAAACACCTTAGAATTGATTAGCGAGTTGATCGACCTTAATTTTGACCAATTCCGCCGTTCGGTGTTATTGGCGCAAGGCGATTTTGCCGCGTTCTTAAAAGCCAAAAAAGACGAACGCTCCAGCTTGTTGGAGCGCATTACGGGTACGGACATTTATTCCGAATTATCGATAGCGGCTTTTGACCGCGCCCGACGCGAGAAAGACGCACTCGCCCAGATTACGGCGGCTATCCAACAGCAACTGCCGCTAGCAGATGCCGAACGCTTACAACTGCAACAGCAAAGCACCGACAGCCTAGGCCAATTGGCGGCCATCGAACAACACAGCCAAACCAACCAACAACTGCTGGCATGGTATGCCGAGCGCAGCAAACGCCGCACTAGCGCGGAACTGGCCCAGAGTGCCTACCTCCAGCACCAGCAAGCTTGGGCAGCAACCGAAGACGACCGTAGTTACTTACAAAAAGCCTTGGCAGTGACTGCCTTACGGCCCGTATTAGGGCATTACCAAACCGCCGCAGCCGACGATGCCAATGCCGAAACCCAGCTAAAAGCCAATATGGCGGAGTTGGAAACCGCCACGCTTAGCCTACACGCCGCGACGACCGAACGTGACGCAGCAGTACTAGGCGTACACGCCGCCGAACAGCAATACCAACACGCCCAACCGCTATTAAAAGCGGCGCGGGCCTTGGACACCCGCTTGGAGGTACTCAATACCCGCCTCAGCGATTTAAGCACAGAAGCCGACCGCATTAACCAAGCATTAGCCGAGGCTAAACAACGCCAACAACAGGTGCAGGGGCAACTGGACGAAAAAACCCTACAGCACCACCAACTCAGCATCAGCATCACCCAACAACAAGCACTCAAACCCATCGCCGCCGAATGGCAGCGTTGGTTAGCCGAGATCGAACGTTATCAAAGCCTTAACGCCGAACGACTCGCGCACCAACAGCAAGCCCAGCACCTGAGCACCCAGTTGCAACAAGCCACCCCGCAGTTGGCGAACCTCCAACACGCCATACACAGCCACCAGCAACACCACCAAGCCCAGTTGGCAGAGCTAGAGCAACTAGAGGCACTCCAGCCCCAAGCCACGCTAGATGCGTTGTTTCAACAAAAAGAACAGCTAGAACAGCGGCTTAAACAGCACAGCACAGCTTTGAGCCTTGCCCAGCAAGCCCAAACCGTGCAACAAGAGATTGCTAGCTCCCAAGAGCAACTGGTAGGGTGCGCACAAACTTTGGCAGATGCCAACGCCCAAAGCCTAAACCTGCAACAGCAAAGCCAACATAATGGCATTGCCTTGGACGAAGCCCAAAAAGCCTTGGATTTATTGCATGCCAGTAGCCACAAGAATGCCGAAGCATTTCGTCGCTTATTGCTTGCCGACCAACCGTGTCCGGTTTGTGGCGCAGTGACGCACCCGTGGCAAGACCACACCCAGACTAGCCCGTTGCTGAATGAGCAAACCGCCGCCCAAGCCGAACGTGTAAAAGCCTTGCAGACCAGCAAAGAAGCACTGATAAAAACGCTGGCGGAACTGAGCCAAACCGTAGCGCAAACTACCGAGCTACAAGCCCGTTTAGCGCAATCCTTGCCATTGGCGCACAGCCAATTGGCGAGATTGACGGATGATTGGCAAGCGTTGGCAATGTCAGCTTACACGTCTGTTGCACTGACCGACACCAACTTAGTGCCTAGTCTGACTACCGCCAGCCAGCAGTTAAACGACAGCTTAACCCAGCTTAAAAGCGCAGAAAAAGCCGCCTTAGCCGTCCAAAAACAACTTAAATCCGTGCAAGACCAGTTGGCGGCTAGCCAGTTACAGGCGCAACAACTGGCGCAAGACCATAACCAGTTGGACAAACAGATTGCCCAAACCAGCAACGATATAGCCCATCTCCAGCAACAAATACTAGCCAAAAGCCAGCAATTACAAGCGATAGTAGCCGTTTTACAAACGCCGTTTGCCGAGGTCGCGGATTGGCAATCCTATCTGCAAACCGATGGTGGGCAACTGGCGGCCTTGGTAGTCGCGTATCAACAAACCGAACGCCAGCTACTGCAAGTGACCGCTGACATCACCGCCCTCCAGCAAGAACAACAGCTGGTAGCGCAGAGTGTTACCCTAAACCAACAACAAGCGGATGCCAAACACACCGAGCTTGGCCAGCAACAAACAGAATACCAAGCATTAGTCTATGAGCGTAATGCCCTATTGCCTAGCCCCATCCATAGGCTGTCCGCTGATGACTACGAGCTTGACCTGAACCAAAAACTGACTACCGCCAACAACGCCCAACTACAGGCCCAACAACAGTTTGCCGCTGCCGAAAAACACCACGCCCAAGCCCAACTCCAGCACCAACATGGGCAACAAGACTGCCAACGTCGGCGCTTAGCCTTGGAGCAAGCACAAACCGAATTGGAACGCGCTTTAAGCCAACACGCCATCAGCCTAGTGCAACTCCATGACTTATTAAGCCACGATGACACTTGGCTGGCAGCGCAAAGCAAGACCTTTCAAGACTTGGAGCGCGGTTTGCAGGAAGCGTCGGCTTTGGTCAAGGTGCAACAAGCCGCCTGTGCGCAACATGAGGCAACCGCCGTTGCCCTTAGCGAAGACCAGGCTATGCAAATTGCCACGGAGTTACAGGAACAAAAGCACTTGTTACACGCCCAAACCCAAGAATATGCCTTGTTGCTACGCGAAGATGACAAAAAAATCGCCGCCAGCCAGCATCTAAAAGCCGAGCTGGATGCCCAACAAGCCCGCTGGCAACAATGGGAAGGTTTGAATGAGCTGATCGGTTCCAGCAATGGCGCAAAATTCCGCATCTTTGCCCAAAGCCTAACCCTAGAGGCTTTGTTGGCGCACAGCAACCAACATTTGGACGATTTCGCCAAACGCTACCGTCTGCAACGGGTACCTGGCAGCGATTTGGAATTGCAAATTATTGACCAAGACATGGCGGACGACGTGCGTAGCGTCGATGACGTGGGCGTAACGGGCGAACTTGCGTCAATTCTTAACAGCTTCGAGCCTAGCCAAAATTTTTGAAACCAAAGGACAAAGAATAGCGTCTAAAAGGGACT
>JABFST010000342.1 GCA_013140465.1 Methylococcaceae bacterium | reverse complement strand
GGCGGGCATACCCGGCACGATGGGCGGCGCGCTTAAGATGAGCGCAGGGGCTTTCGGCGGCGAAACCTGGGCTATCGTCAAACAAGTAGAAATGCTAGACCGTGCTGGTAACGTGACAATGCGCAATGCCCAGGCCTTTAACATAGGCTACCGTTCGGTAAAAAATTATGAACAGGACTGGTTTTTAAGCTGCCAACTGCAATTGCAGCCAGGCACCACCGAAGCCAGCCAACAAAAAATAAAAGCATTGCTGGAACACAGGGCGCAGACGCAGCCCACTAACCAGCCCAGTTGCGGATCGGTATTTAAAAACCCGCCAGGTGATTTTGCCGCCCGGTTAATTGAGCAATCTGGCTTAAAAGGCTATGCCATCGGTGGCGCATTGGTGTCCCCAAAACATGCCAATTTTATCGTCAATACCGGCAACGCCACCGCCGCTGACATTGAAAACTTAATTTATTATGTACAAAAACAAGTAAAGGAGCAGCAAGGCGTGGAATTGCATACTGAGGTTTGTATGGTGGGTGAACAAACACACGCTGCGGCGGCGCAGCTTAAGCCCGAACAGTTTGGCCGCGTTGCCGTGTTAATGGGTGGTTCTGCCGCTGAGCGAGCCGTTTCTTTAAGAAGCGGCGCGGCGGTTTATGATGCCTTAATCCGCAAGGGCGTTGATGCGGTCGCGGTTGATGTCACGGGCAGCCCTATTGATGCCTTGGCGGGCATCAAGCCTGACCGGGTGTTTAACATTATCCACGGGCGCGGTGGCGAAGATGGCGTGCTGCAAGCCGTCTTAGAAGTGCTGGGCATACCTTATACGGGTAGCGGGGTGTTGGCATCAGCCCTGACGATGGACAAACTCAAGACCAAACTATGCTGGCAAGGCTACGGTTTGGTCACGCCACGCTGGCATTTGCTGGCGGATGCCGAGGATTTGGATGCGTGTATCGAAAAACTGGGCTTTCCGGTGATCGTCAAACCCGCGCAAGAAGGCTCCAGCATAGGCATGAGCAAAGCCAACAACCGCGCAGAATTGGCACAAGCCTTAGAGCTTGCCCTGCAATTTGGTTGTGACGTGTATGCCGAAAGTTGGGTGACAGGCAAAGAATACACGGTTGCGGTGCTGAACGGCCTAGCCCTGCCTGTCATAAGGCTAGAAACACCTAACGCGTTTTACGATTACGAAGCCAAATACCTCGCCAACACCACCCAATACCATTGCCCTGCGGGCTTGGCGGACGAGCAAGAACAACTGCTTAGAAAGCTGGCGGTCACTGCGGGCAAAGTAGTTGGGGCAAAAGGCTGGGCTAGGGTCGATGTATTTATTGACGATGCCGGGCAATATCAACTGATTGAAATCAACACCGTACCCGGCATGACTGACCACAGTTTAGTGCCGATGGCAGCCAGGCAAGCGGGCATCGATTTTGACGACTTGGTTTGGCGGGTGTTGGAAACCAGTTTAGGGTAATGAGCAAAGTAGGGACTCTAAGCTGGGTAAGCGTAGTATTACTGGCGGGTGTGTTAGCGGGGGCTTATGTCGCTGCCAGCAAAGGTCATTTTAAGCAGATAACGCTTAAAAGCCAGCTGATGCCGATAAAGTTTGTGCATATCGGCGGTATTTTCCAATACCTCAGCGAATCGGACCTGAAGGCTACGCTGTTGCCTTTGGTTGACAAAAGCATCTTTCAGGCCGACATGCAGACCATACATGCTGCCGTTGCTGCCTTGCCTTGGGTGGATACCGTCAGCGTAAAACGCATTTGGCCCGATGCAGTCGATATAAAAATAACCGAACGTCGGCCTTATGCGCGTTGGGGCGAAAACAGCCTGATTACCCAAAACGGGGTAATTTTTACACCCCAAAACACCGTACCCTTCCAACACTTGGTGCGGGTCAGCGGCCCTGAAATGCAACACCTTAAAGTGCTGGAAATTATGAAAGGCGTAAAGACCGCCTTGGCAGACCAATCCTTAACATTGGCGGAATTTGGCATTAATAGCCGAGGGGCTTGGAAAATAAAATTGGCGGATGGTTTGGAGATTTTGTTAGGAAGGGAAGAGCAACTCAAAAAACTGCAACGGTTCTTAAAAACCCTAAGCGTGCTAAAACCCGAACAAACCGGACTCATGGCGGTTGTAGACTTACGCTACCCGAATGGTTATGCCGTGTCATGGAAGCCCGGCAGCCCTGAGATAGACTGGGCGGCACTAGCCGCACCCACCCTTACCACACAAGAACACGAAAAGGCTAAACAGAGTAGATAAAATGGCAAAAAAAACAGAGCGTAATTTAATAGTCGGACTCGACATCGGTACGTCAAAGGTCGCGGCTATTGTTGGTGAGCTCACCACTGATGGCAACATAGAAATCATAGGCATAGGCACTACGCCCTCGCGCGGCCTAAAAAAAGGCGTTGTCGTCAATTTGGAATCGACCGTCCAGTCCATTCAAAAAGCCATAGAAGAAGCCGAATTGATGGCAGGATGCCAAATTAAATCCGTCTTTGCGGGCATTGCGGGCAGCCACATCAGAAGCCTTAATTCCCACGGCATCGTGGCGATCAAGGACAAAGAAGTGACGCAATTCGACATCGAACGGGTCATCGACTCTGCGCGGGCGGTGGCAATACCTGCCGACCAAAAAATATTGCACATCTTGCCCCAAGAATTTGTCATCGATCTGCAAGACGGGATCAAAGAACCCATAGGCATGTCCGGCATACGCTTGGAAGCCAAAGTCCACATGGTGACAGGTAGCGTCAGTGCCTCACAAAACATCATCAAATGTATACGCCGTTGTGGCTTGGAAGTTGAAGACATCGTGCTGGAACAATTGGCCTCGTGCAATTCCGTCCTCACCGACGACGAAAAAGACTTGGGCTGTTTGTTATGCGACATCGGCGGCGGCACCACCGATATAGCCATTTATGTCGATGGGGCGATCAAGCACACGGCAGTCATCCCGATAGCTGGCGACCAAGTGACTAACGACATCGCCGTGGCTTTGCGCACACCGACTATCAATGCCGAAGACATCAAGCGCAAGTACGCCTGTGCCCTGACCCAATTGGCCAGTGCCGACAGCACCATCGAAGTGCCCAGCATAGGCGACCGTGCCCCGCGCAAGATTTCCATGCAGAGTTTGGCGGAGATTATCGAACCGCGTTATGAAGAATTAATGTTGCTGGTGCAGTCGGAATTGCGGCGCAGCGGCAACGAAGAGTTAATTGCCGCTGGCGTTGTGCTGACAGGTGGCAGTTCAAAAGTAAAAGGCTTAATTGAGCTGGCGGAGGAAATATTCCATATGCCAGTGCGCATGGGCGGCCCACAAAATGTGACGGGATTGGCAGAAGTCGTCAAAAACCCTATCCATTCCACAGGGGTCGGCTTATTGATCTATGGTAAAGAGCATCAAAACCTAAACCGCGATGCAGAAGCGGATGCTTTAGGTTGGTTTTCAAAAGTAAAAAACTGGTTTCAAGGTAATTTTTAATAGTATTTATTGGTTAAATTAAGGGGCAGCGAAAGTGAAATATGAATTGGTGGATACATATAGTGAAACCGCCGTCATCAAAGTTATTGGTGTAGGCGGCGGCGGTGGCAATGCAGTTAATCACATGGTTGGCTGCCATATTGAGGGGGTTGAATTTATTTGCGCCAATACCGACGCACAAGCGTTAAGAAAACTGACGGTTGATACCATCATCCAACTGGGTGTGGAATTGACCAAAGGCTTAGGTGCAGGTACAAACCCAGAAATCGGCAAACATGCCGCCGAAGAAAACAAAGAACGCATCAAAGAAGTGCTGCAAGGCGCGGACATGGTGTTCCTCACTGCGGGTATGGGCGGCGGCACAGGCACAGGCGCAATTCCTGTGATTGCCCAAATCGCTAGGGAAATGGGCATCCTGACCGTTGCCGTCGTGACCAAGCCGTTTTTGTTTGAAGGCAAAAAGAAACAAGCCGTTGCCGAGCAAGGCATTATTGAGTTGGAAAAATATGTGGATTCATTAATCACCATACCCAACCAAAAACTGTTGCCCGTGTTAGGCAATAACGTATCGTTAATGAATGCGTTTAAAGCGGCTAACGACGTATTGCTGGATGCCGTGCAAGGCATCACCGAACTGATCGTGCATCCCGGCATGATTAACGTCGATTTTGCCGACGTCAGAACCGTTATGTCCGGCATGGGTGCAGCGATTATGGGCATGGGTTCGGCAACAGGCGAACACCGTGCGCGTGAAGCGGCAGAAAAAGCCATCGCTTGTCCTTTGTTGGAAGACATCAACCTACAAGGCGCACGCGGCATTTTGGTTAACATCTCGGCTGCCGACATGGGCGTGGCGGAATTTAACGAAGTCGGCAATATCGTGCATGAATTCGCCTCTGAAGATGCCATCATCAAAATCGGCATGGCGATAGATCCTAACTTGGGCGACGAAATTAAAGTCACTGTTGTTGCGACAGGCATGGGCGCGCCGCCGTTGCCTGTTAAAGCCGCCGTCAAACCGCTGCAAAAACCAGCGCGTGAGACTACTCATTTTGACGAGCATGAAAAATCCACCTTGCGCCAAGGCGGACAAAAAGAAAACCGCGAAACCCGTTTTGGGGCGCAAAACAAAAAAGAAATCGACTTAGATTATCTGGACATTCCGGCCTTCCTAAGACGGCAAGCAGACTAGCACCCACACCTATAGGCCGGGCAGCAATGCTACCCGGCCTATCCATCCCCAGCAACATCCTCCCAATACGGCCTATACTGCCGTTTATTTATCCCAAACGCATCCACAGTAGCCGCCACTAAAGACGGGCGATTACAGCGACAGCCTACAAAATTAGGGTTAGAATAATGCCACCATCAGGGCTGGCTAGGGCCTAGCCTTGACCACTTTACTTAAAACCCAAAGGTAGCTGAATGACTGACATAACTGAAGTACCAAGTCCTTTTTGTGGCATAGGCACGGATGACCTAACCATCAGGGTCGAAGGCACAACCCTAAAAGTGCTAGAAAATGGCTGTGCGGTCAATACACCGCTGTTTGAACAAGCCGTAACCGATACCCAGCCACGCGTGCAGGGCAAACCCGCCAGTTTAGCCGAAGCCGTGGCCGCCGCTGCCGCGCTGTTAAAAGACACCCACCTGCCCGTGATTGGCGGCTGTGCCACCGACGTGAATGGTATGCGCGGTTTATTGGCCTTGGCAGACCGTAGCGGTGCGGTCGTGGACAACATCAATTTTACAGGCGCACGCAATAACTTCTTGGCCTTGCAAGATTCCGGCTGGATGAACACCACCTTAGCGGAAGTCAAAAACCGCTGTGATTTATTAGTGGTAGTCGGTACGGATTTAGAAGCTTTCGCCCCACGCTTTTTTGAACGGTATATCTGGAATCCAGGATCCATGTTTGTTGCCGACACCAGTTTACGCAGCGTCGTGTATTTAGGCAAAGCCCCATCAGGTGCAGCGTCCACTTCGCCTAACGGCAAACAAGCCCAAGTTTTGCCCTGCGCCACCGAAGATTTGCCCGACGTTGTCGCGGTGTTACGCGCCTTGGTCAAAGGCCAACCAATACGCGCAAGCATAGTCTGTGGCATCGCCGTAGCAGATTTGTTGGCACTCGCCGAACAGCTTAAAGCCGCCCGCTACGGTGTCGTCACCTGGGCGGCAGGTGCGTTGGCTTACCCCCAAGCCGAATTGACCGTACAAACCCTGTCAGAAATGATTAAAGACATCAACGACAAAAACACCCGCTGCTCTGGTTTGCCCTTAGCTGGCAAAGAAGGCGACCAAACCGCCAACCAAGTATGCGGCTGGACCACAGGCTATCCGGCACGCACTCGCTTTAGCCGTGGCTACCCAGAATACGACCCGTTTTTAAACGACAGCAAGCAGCTGATTGCCGATGGCGAAGCCGATGCCTTAGTGTGGGTACACGCCTTCAACACCAACGCTACACCGCCTGTCACCGACTTGCCGACGATAGTGGTCGGGCGTTCCGGCATGACCTTTAGCAAAGAACCCGACGTGTTCATCCCCGTAGGCACACCCGGCATCGATCATGCGGGCCACGCCTACCGTATGGACAACGTCGTTGCCATCCGCCTAAAAAAATTGCGTGATGCCGGATTGCCTAGTACGGCTGACGTGTTAAACGCGATAGAGCAGGCGCTGTAAGTTGGGCTACTCATGAGTGGCGCGATAAAGACCTGCGAGGTTTATAAAACCTCGCAGGTCTGCCGCGATTGCCTACAAGGTAAACATTCAGTCCCCCTCCTAAAAAGGAGGGGTTAGGGGAGGTTTTATTGAATAACCCCCCTCAATCCCCCCTTTTCAAGGGGGAGGTGAATAAGTACCCTACAAGCAATGAGACGTTACTAAGCTTTTTCTTAAGCCCTTATGATTGCCGACCTTTTAACACCCGAGTATAAGCGATGTCCAAGATACTTCATCTCGACCAGTTGGATTTAAACCAAACCTATAGCTACGCCGATTATTTGACTTGGCAGCTTAAAGAAGCTGTGGAACTCATCAAAGGCAAAATCACGCTGATGTCGCCCGCACCTAATGTTAAGCATCAGGACATATCCAGTAACTTAATGCGTAATTTATTGGTCTATTTCAAACATAAAAAATGCCGCGTTTACGCCGCGCCGTTTGATGTCAGGCTTTATGACCGCAAAAAATCGCTTTTAAAAAACGAACAGATACATACCGTAGTCCAGCCGGACATTTGCGTTATTTGCCAACCAGAAGAAAAGCTCGATCAACAAGGCTGCAACGGCGCACCTGATTGGATTATTGAAATACTCTCTAAAGGGAATTCTAAACGGGAAATCCATACTAAATATGAGCTTTACCAAGAAAGTGGCGTGATCGAATATTGGCTAGTGTTTCCAAGTCATCAAACCATCCAGCAATTCGTATTGAATGCCGAGCAAAAATATGAATTGCAAGCCATGTACACCAATGATGATACGGTGATACCACATTTATTCCCCGAACTGGCAATGAGTGTGAATGAGATATTTGATACTTGGGCGGAAGATTAACAATTGTAAGGCGGGTTAATGAGTTTAACTTTTAAAAATAGTATTTTTTGGTTATTTAGTTTATATCCTATTGAGCAATATGAACCCGATCCAGTTAAAAAATTAATGAATAGTATGCGAATGACATCAAGATGTAGGTTTAATGCTTCATCTCGTATCAATGTTATTAGTAAATATTCTTTTTTTACTACAACATTTTTATCGCTTGGTATTATCTTTATTCCGCTTATTCAAAATTCCGACGTGCCTCTGCATTTTATTTCTAAGGTATTGAATATGATGCAAATATTTTTAGCTGTCGCTATTTTAGTATATTCTGTTATAAATGGTACGGCACGTTATGATGTTCGTTCATTAGCTTTGAATGAATGTGGGGATAAAGTAAAAGACTTAATTCGCCAACTTCGTGATGAACAACATAAGGCCCAAAGTAGTTCTAACGTGCTTGACCTTACCAAATATCACGAAGATTATAAAGAGGCTTTAAATGAGTCTGAAAATCATAGCAGGCTGGATTATCTTTTATCAATTCTTGAAATGCCGGAGGATTATAAGATAACGGGATTGAAACGGGCTTATTACAAATTGAAAGCATGTTGCCTCTATATTATTCCTTTTATCCTCCCAACACTCATGATAATTGCTGAATTTGTTTTTATTTTAGATTTGCTTGGCATATCACATGTAATGCCATCGTTTTTAGGAGGAGATCCTCTTTTACCTTGTGAATCTAAATAAATCATTTCTCGTTCCCAAACTCTGTTTGGGAATGCCTACCTTCAAGCTCTGCTTGAAGTCTGCACAAAACCAACACACCAAGCAGAGCTTGGTCATAGGCATTCCCAAACTGGAGTTTGGGAACGAGAAACATGTCGCATTAACTTTAGAGTTGAATGGACTGTTGTGGTCTGGGGATACTAAATTAAAACTAGGCTGGCAGCGGCAAGGATTTACACAGTTTTTTGAATATTAAGTGTGAATAGTGAGATGAAAGAATTGAGCTATTGCGATGCGAACAATTTATGGGATGTGAAATGTGTATTGCTGAAAATGTGAAGATGGAAAATTGGATTCCAGTTGTTCTCTGTGTCATTTACTTTGTTTTTGTTTTTTTATTTTTATTTTTTAAAAGTGATTTCAAAAAACATATTGATAAAAAGTGCAAGTATGAAATATGTGTGTATTTTTTATCAGGGACACTACTTTTTGCTAGCTATAAAAAATCCCTTGAGCCAGGGCCAGGTGACAAAGCCAATCTCATAAGAAAATTTAATAAAAGATATTTTTGGGATACTTTACTTATAGCTGTGTTTTTTTTATTTAAGTGTTTATTGCCAAATGAGCAGCTAGACAAAGTTAAAGATTGGTGGCCATTTGTAATATGTATTTATCTTATTGGCTTTTATGCTTTTTCCAGAGTCAATGAGGTGTTTTTTGCATTTATACGCGATGCAAGAGACAAATTAGATTTCTCAAAAAATGACTCGGAGAAAGAATCAAGTGACTTGAAATTTTATGAAAGAATAAAACTGGCGATGGTTAGTTATCTTGAACTTATATTTCTATATGGAATATTGCAATTCATCTTGTCAATTTATGGATGTGGTCTTGATGATGGTAATAAATGGATTGCCAATATTTGGGATTCCGTTTATTTCAGTGGCATCACCATAGCCACAGTAGGTTATGGTGATTTGCACCCAATATCTGGTTTTTCTAAATTCTTAGCCGTTTATGAAGTTATCAATGGCGTTGTACTTATAGTTGTTTCTTTTACAATTTATGTGTCGCGTAGTATTTCCGATAATGAATACAGAGAGAAAAATGATGGTGAAACGGCAAAAGAATTATTGGCTGAGCTCATGGTTGATTTAATTAAAAATAAACCAGACGTTTTTTCGGAAGCATTTGAAAGTGTGGGTTTGGCTAATGCAATCACTGAGGGTAGGAAAAATGATTTTGTATCAGAGGAAGAAGTTTTCTCTGTCCTAATCCGTGCTGTTCAAGAGCATCAAAAACGGAATTTAAGAAAAACTCAGAGTTAATTTACGACGCAAACAAAATCAGTTCATAGGCTACTGTGTTGGTTCGCAGACAGGTAATCCGCCATTGTAAAGCGTTGTTGTTGCATTAGGCATGGCCGTTTGCTTATTGGCGAAACCACGCTTTGGCTACGGGAAAGATTCAACATGATTTTAACTAACTTTAATGCCCCAATGAAAACAGTCACCCTAAAAATAGACAATAGTATTTACGAGAAATTTTGCTGGTTGTTAGCGCATTTCTCAAAAGACGAATTACAAATTTTAGAGCAATCAGATGATGGGGGTGATGACCAGTATTTAAGGACAATACCCGGTATGGTTGACAGTATTAAGGAAGCAAGAGCCGAACCGGAACAGCTTGGTGTGACATTAGAAAGTTTGGATTGGTAATGTACACACTTAAATTGATGACCCAAGCACAAAAAGATGCTAAGAAGTTATCGGCTCATGGATTAAAAGAAAAAACATTAACATTGCTGAACATCATAAAAGAAAATCCTTGGCAATACCCACCTGAATACGAGTTATTAAAAGGGGACATGAAAGGGTTATTGAGCCGACGCATTAATAAACAGCATCGGTTAGTTTATGAAGTGATTGAAAGCGAGATGTTAGTTAAGGTCTATCGAATGTGGACGCATTATGAGTAAACCGTAACCCCGCGTTTTAACTTATTTCTCCACCCAAATTAAAAAACCCGTTTTAAGGAACCACCATGTTAATTAAACTCACAGGCGCTAAAGTCTACGACCCAGCCAGCGGTATAGACGGACAACAACAGGATATTTATATCCAAGATGGCCGTATTGTTGATAAGCCGTCCGGCGAATTTCTCGTTCCCAAACTCTGTTTGGGAACGAGAAAATGCTGCGCCGAAGCTTTGCTTTGGTGATTGCTTGCGTGACTGGGAAGTATTGCTAAAAATCAATCAAATCGGCGGAAAATATGCTGCACACCATTGATTCTTAAGTTAAGGGACTAGAAAAAATACCCATTTTAGTGACTTTTCAAGCCGCTAACCCATTGAAAAAATAAGCTTACCTGTGACGAATGAGACGTTGCTAGGTTTCCAGATAATACGACAACTATCACTAAACACCCGAATTTATGCCGTATTTGTGTGCTTGACATGTCGCGTTTGCTTTCGCTGAAGTCCCGTCCGTACTGGCGTTTTTAACAAAAATTTTGGGTTAGACGACATTTTTAAAATAGCTAAACGACAAATTTGTCGTTTATTTCACGTTAGGAGATTTCATGATTAGCAAAACTTTTGCTGAGCATTTTGCAGTTGACTGGATAGCCTCATGGAACGCCCACGATCTTGAGCGCATCATGGCGCATTACACAGACGATTTTGAATTGTCGTCTCCGGTCATCATTAAAGTGGCTGGCGAGCTTTCCGGCGTACTGAAAGGCAAAGTGGCTGTCGGTTCTTATTGGGCAAAGGCTCTACAGCGAGTTCCCAATCTCCGTTTTGAGCTGCTCGCCACCCTTATTGGCGTTGGTAGCATTACTCTTTACTACAATGGCGTAAGCGGCCCTGCTGCCGAGGTGTTTCATTTCAATCCCGAAGGTAAGGTGACCATGTCATACGCCCATTACCTCTAACCTATCGGTCACTCTGCTTTGCGGTTAGCCCCTTACCTACAACGTTATGCCTTAACCAACCTGATGAAAATTTGTCCATGAACATAAAAGCCCTGAAGCTTCACCACTACCCCGCCACACGGAGCGCACGCGTAAAATGGGTGTTGCACGAAGTCGTAGGCGATGCGTTCGAGGTAGCGAGAGTCGAGATTTATGAAGGCACTCAGTACAGCGAGGAGTTCTTGCGACTCAACCCGAACCACAGTGTTCCAGTGCTGGAAGTGACTTGGGAGGACGGCAATACCCAGTCTATGCTCGAGAGCGCGGCAATGGTCTGTTTTCTTGCCGACGCATATCCAGACAAAGGCCTGGCACCTCCACCTAGCGCATCGTTCGAGCGTGCAGATTACCTTCAGATGCTCCACTTCGGTTCGACTTGGATGGACATGATGCTGTGGCAAATACGCATCCACGAGCATGTACTTCCAACACGAGAGCGTGATCCTCGAACTGTTGCCAGATATCGGATGAAGTTTGCAAAAGAAGTTGAGCCGCAGCTTGCCGAGCGGCTTGAAGCAGGAGCGTACATTTGTGGCAAGGTCTTTACGGCGGCGGATTGCGTTGTTGGGCACTGCGTTTCTTGGGCAAGAGCCTATGGTCTTTGCCAAGACGACGTGTTTCAACGCTATTTATCAACTCTTTCAAAGAGGCCAGCATTTGTAAGCGCCTTTGCAGACGCCCGCCAGTTTTCGCTTGAGCCGCCACAAGACGCAGCGATTAACACCCTGTTTATCGGCTAAGACACAAAGTTGATGACGCGGTAGGCATCAGAAAAAATGCTGGGGTAAAAGCCCCAGAAACTTTATCTATCTATCTACAAGAAATTGAGCGCAGTGTGCTTTAGCTATGAATAATAAAGATATTCCTGTAACTGTTATGGCAACAGAAGTTGTACCTCGCCAAAAAACATCCCTCTATCCAGAGCCGTTTGCTACACAAATGAATGGACGTGAAAAGCGAGTCCTAGGTGATTTTTTTGGTCTGGTAAATTTTGGGGTAAATTTAACCAAGCTGTTACCGAATGCCAAATCGGCTTTACGTCACGCCCACTCCACGCAAGATGAATTTGTGTATATTTTGCACGGTTATCCCGTGCTGATTACCGATTCAGGCGAGACGCAACTCTCTCCTGGCATGTGTGCTGGATTCAAGGCGGGGACGGGAAACGCGCATCATTTGCTTAATCGGACCAATGAAGATGTCAGCTATCTTGAAATCGGTGATCGCAGTTCAGGTGATTCGGTCATATACCCAGACGATGACTTAAAAGCATCCTTAGTTGAGAAGGAATGGCAGTTTTTACACAAAGACGGTTCGCCCTATTGAAGCCCATGCAAACCCAACACACAGGCATTGATAAATACCGAATAGCTAATAAGTCGGATATCGAAGCAATAGTGAAACTTGTTAATAGGGCGTATCGACCAGCATCAGGGGCATCTGGCTGGACTCACGAGTCAGGTTTGGTCT
The DNA here is from genome assembly GCA_013140465.1 of Methylococcaceae bacterium. GTDB lineage: Bacteria > Pseudomonadota > Gammaproteobacteria > Methylococcales > Methylomonadaceae > Methylobacter_C. The sequence continues at coordinate 4,250 of JABFST010000342.1, read as the reverse complement.
CTGGAAACAGAACAAATGACAGTCAAATCACGGAAATAATGTCAAAACCAGATTCCGTTATCCTTGTTGGTTTAAGCTCATCAGAGATTATAGCGTGTGTTCATATCGAGAAAATGGGCAAAAATAGCCACCTAGGGATGCTCGCAGTGAGTCCAGCTCTGCAAGGGGTTGGTACTGGCAAACAAATGCTTGCTCATGCAGAAATGTATGCAAGTGTAAATTTTGGTTCAGAGAAATGTGTCATCGTTGTGGTGTCATCAAGAACGGAACTGATCTCCTTTTATTTAAGGCGCAACTACCAGAAAACGGGCGTTTTAAAAGACTATCCATTGTCGGCAGGTGTCGGTACTCCAAAATTAGCCAACCTCAAAATCGAAGTGTTAGAAAAACAATTTAAGATTGCAGCAATTAACGCGGTAACCTGCGCTAAAACAAAATACCAGCGTAGGATGTGGTGAGTGGTAGAGACTGTGAAAGAATTAACGTAAGCTTGCTCATCGGAGTGAAAAAACATGTTTTTTCACTACAGTCGGGAGTATGTAAGCTTGCTCATCGAAGTGAAAAACATGTTTTTCACTCCAGTCTCTACTTAAAATAGAGGCTTACGAAAATAAAAAACACCTTTTTGTGAGTATTTGAAATATTTTCACAGTCTCTGGAGTTTGGGAGCGAGAAATTACGTTTTGGATGTGGTTGCGCCACACCCGCAGGTTGTTGGACTGGGCGTCGGGTTGCGGTTGTTGCCTACAGGCAGCCATGCCGTGGTAAAGCTTATTGCCTAAAAAGTGCTTTTAAGAAATGGCCTAACACGCTGGTTTTTTCGGGGGCGGGGCTGGTAACGGTGTCGATATGGCCTAAGAGTGTGCAGACATTATAAAAATCGAAAACGTGGGCTAGTGGTAAGTGCAGGGTTTCGGCGGCTTCGTACAACGACATGGGGTGTTGGGCCAGCAAGTGGGCGATGGTTTGGTAAGGTTCTAAGCCGGGTAACGGCGGCAGTGGCTTAATTTGGATTTTTTGTTCGGGCTGATGGCCTTCAAGCAAACGTCCGCCAGCGGCTTTAAGAATGGCTTCAACCAGCAGCGCATCTAAAGGGTGTGCAGAGAGTTGTTGGTTTTTTACGATTTTGTTGAACTTGGCCTTGGTGATGATGGTTTCCGTCCAGTCTTGGGGTTGTGCAAGCATATAGCCCAACAATTCTGCTTGGCTACCGTCAAAATAATAGCTGTTGTCAGCGGCAGACACATACAGTGCCGGGGCTGTGCTTAATTTGATGAGGCGGCGGTTTTGGTCTTGTTTAGACCGCAGCAACAGGCCAAACAAATATTGCTGTGGGGTTAAGGGCCTATGGGTTTCGGCAAGCGTGGGTGCAGTAACAGGCGTGGCTAAAGGTTCTTCTATCATATCGGCAAGGTTTGCCGTTGCTATAGCTGTCTCTTCTGGTTCTACAATAGCGGCATCCTCTTCAGCCGTTGTAGGTGCGCGGGTGTCCGTCATGTTAGGCGCATCTACGCTGGCAGTGGGTGTGGGTTCGTCTATATTAAGTGAGGGCGCATTCTGTGCCGCCTCCGCCAACACTATCGCAACTTCATTGAACAAGGTCGCCAATTCTTTTAGGCTGGGTGGCGCGTGGGGTTTTTTGGTCAATATCCAGGCGTTGGGGCTGATTTTTGACGGTTCTTCAGTGACTGCCACTAGTTGGTATAAGGGGCGGCTGCGCAAGGCTGCTTGATATTGGTGCGCACCGTCTTCGCTGTCTACGTTAATGATTAGCACATCGCAGTCTTGGTTATCGACGCTTCGCCATTCGCTGGTCAAGGCCGACTCAGCCAAGTCTAATATCGCGGCGATAGCCTCTTGTTGGGGGGCTTCAAAGCCAAGATAGTGCAAAGTGTGGCGGGTCATGGTCAGTGTCCTGTAAGCAAGCGTTGCCAAAGCGCATCGGGAAGGCCGTAGTGCTGCATACGCGCAACTACAGCGTCCACCGGGTAGGCGAGATTAATAAATTCAACCACGCGCTGTTCGCGGTCGTAGATGGCGCATTGGGCTTTGGGCACATTATTGCGCGGTTGTCCCACTGAACCGGGACAGACTAAGAGTTGTGCATAGGGGGTTAGGTCTACCTGCGCCCCAGTCAGGAAATGGTCATGGTGACGGGCATCGCGTGCAAACACGCCCGGCGTATGGCTATGCCCGTGCAGACATAAGCTGATATTTTTTTCTTGCAAGTAGTCCAAGTTTTCTTCTGCCGTCAAGGGGTAGACATAGCCGTAAAAAAAGCCCGGATCAATAGGCGCACCATGCACTGCCAGCCAATGCCGATTTTGCGAAACCGCTGGCAAGCCATGCAGCCATTGTTTGTGGTCGTCGGACAATTGCCCAATCGTCCAGTCGATGGCCCATTTGGCGTTGCTGGAAAAGCCGCGCGTGGTGTTTCCTGTTGCTACGGCGTGGTCGTGGTTGCCTTTGATGATTTCAAAGCTGGAGTCTTGCAAGAGTTCTATGCAGCGTTGCGGACTGGGGCCGTAGCCGACGATGTCGCCCAGCACGATGCCTTGGCTGATGTTGCGGCTGCGGTAGAAAGCCAGTACGGTTTCCAAGGCGGCATCGTTGCTGTGGATGTCAGCCATAATCGCAAAATAGCGGTTGCTGTTGTTTTTGCGGGCATTGAGGTTTTTTTTGTTGGCGGTATGGACAACAGCCGTTTCGGTGGGTTTGGACAAGCCCCTAAGCAAGCATCTGAGCAATTGTTCCTTATGCTCGGCGGGCATAAACAAGGACTGTAATTGTGAACAAATAATCACGCGACAATGCGGGTCGGCAAAAATGTCGTCTACTTGCCGTGCCAATTGTCGGGCCAGCCGTGCGATAAACGGTATTGTGAGCCAATCGTAGCTGCGGATAAAAACGCCGAGCATGACGGCAAAGGCGATAAAGCCATCCCAAACGTAATATTCATCGTCAAGATAGTACACGCGGTCGTGCGGGTCGATGGCAAAATTGGACAAGCCTTCGTCAAGCTTGTGGCCTGTCGCTTTAGCCAAGGCCAAATAGCAGCCAAACATGGCGTTAAGCACGGCGAGATAACGTTGGCGTTCGCTGCGGGTTTGCGGGGCTGTTTGTAGGGCCATGTTTAAGGGCAACAACCGTGGGCTGATGCTGCCGACCAATACTTTAGGGCCGTTGTCGTGGCTAATAAACCAGGTCTTGTTGGGGTGATACACCCCTAGTTGTTGTTCTTGCTGTAATTTGTTGCTAGCCCACAACCTTGCTTTGGCGACGCTTAAATCCAGCTCGGCACGAATTTTAACCACATGCTGCGGATTAGCATAAATGCGCGTGCTGGGCCTGCCTGTAAATGCCGTGCCAATTTTTAGGGTTTCTGCCCCCAACGCCAGCAAAGCGTGGATGTCGCTGGCTTGGTAATGGCATTGCCCATCAATGGCGCCGATAAGTTCGAGGTTAGGCAACTGGGAGCTAGGCATAAAAACAAAGTTGGGTCATCAGTGGCGCTCATGTATTTCTTAACAAACTGTACGCGTGGGCGGTTGTGGCTAAGCCCTCCCGTACCAGACGCGGGCCTTTGCCTACCGCCTTTTAGGGCCAGAGTGCGCCTGAGGCGGTAGGTAAAGGCAGCGGGGTAATGGATCGCCCCGCTGCGGTAGTCATGACGGTGATTTAGAGTTAAGGGCAAAGCGGTGCGATTTTAGACATATTGTTGCGCACAGCGGCCCATCCCATACCCAGGTTAGTGGCTTTGCTGGTAATTAAAACCACTAAATAATCGGGTTTGTCTTTAACAATCGCCATAAAGTGCAAGGTTTTTTCAGTGGTCATCTGAATTTCTTGTATGGTTTTCTCAACGGTTTTGCCGCGTTGGCTAGACAGCAACGACTCTACCGCACGCACGTTTTTACCGCGCAGCATGTCTACGGCAGCCGCCGCCACCGCTTCGAGGTAAGACGAGGTAAAATAGGGCACGTTGTGGGCTGCACCCATTAACAGGCCCGAATTTAAATCGACTACTGCACACCCTAAGGCGCCGTCTACGTTGGAAACAACGGTTTGTAAAATATCATCTAGTTTTGCCATGTTTTTCTCCAGGTGGTTTAGTTTTTAGGGGGGTTATACTGGCTGGCGAGTTTATAAATATTCCAAACTCGCCAGTAAAGTATTCAGTAACGTGATGACATCATCAGGGCTACGCGCATCAATGTGCATAACGGGCCAAGGGTCGCCGCGCTGTTCCA